>CAUCNB010000018.1:0-31242 GCA_958444075.1 uncultured Collinsella sp.
ACAAAAAACGTACCCGAACCCTTTCTCGTAAAGAATCGGGTTCGAGTACGAACTGAATGCTGGAGCAATAAAAAACCACCAGAAAGGTGCCCGTCCCCTTTGTGGTGGTTTTGGGTCAGTCCTAGAGCGTGTGGCCGTAAGCGTTGGCGGCCTTGATGGCGGCGGCGAATTTCTCGTCGGTGAAGGGCTCCGGGTTGCCTTGCTTCCATTCGTTGGTGGCGTGCGCGTACTCGCACAGGGCAGGGATATCAGCCTCGGAAAGCCCGACCTGCTCAAGCGTCACGGGCAGGCCCATCTGATTGTTAAAGGCGGCGTAGCGCTCAAGGTTCTCGGTATCGCCCGTATAGGCGAACAGTACCAGCACACCCAGGCTCACGACCTCGCCGTGCAGGTAGGAGCCCTCGCGCGGAATGCTGCAGGAAGCGTTGTAGAACGCGTGCGCCACGCTCGAGTTGTAGTAGTAATCGTTTTGGTTGGTCAGGTTGGAGACGTAGCCCGTGTTGACCACGATGTCGAGCGCGATCTGCTTGACGGCATCGGTCGACTGGTCCTGGCGCACGTCCTCAAGACCCTGCACGCCATAGGTAAACAGCGGCTCGGAGCAGGTGTGTGCGAGCGCCAGGCCAAGACCTGCGGTGTGCTCCAGGTTGCCGGCGCTCGTGGCGTACTCGACCTCGGGCTGCTTGGACAGGGCATCGCCCACGCCCGCCCAGAAGTACTCCGCCGGAGCCTCGGCGATGATCTTGGGGTTGATGAAGATGTGCGCGGGGCGGTTGGGGTACGAATAGCCCTCGAGCGAGCCGTCGTCGTTGTAGACAACGGCAATGGCGGTCGCGGCGGAGCAGTTGGAACAGATCGTCGGTACCGTAAAGACAATCTTCTTGAGCTCGATAGCTGCGGTCTTCACGGTGTCGAGCGCCTTGCCGCCGCCGCATGCGATAAGCACGTCAGCTTCCTGGCAGGCAGGGGAGTTTACGACCTTGGCGATATTTGCGCGCGTACTGTTGGTGCCGTAGACGCGCGTCTCCAGAATCTCGACGTCGGTACCTGCCAGCGCAGCTTCGATACCGGGAAGTGCTGCGGCCAGTGCTCGTTTACCACCAATGATGGCGACCTTGGTTGCTCCGTACTCGGCCAACGCGCCGTGCAGCTCGTCAAAGCAGTCTTCGCCAACGGTATAGTCGCTCATTCCGATCGTGCGCATAGCAATCTTCTTTCGTTCGATAAAGTGCTTACAGGTATTTTGCTCCAAGAGAAGGTCCACGGCCGCAAGAAATTTCGAACGTATAAAACCAGTGTTGAGGGTTTTTCGCCGGTGCGGAACGTGCTAGCATACTCCGCATAAGCGTTGATGGGGACGAGTAGTCGGCCGTCCGCATGCTACAGAGAGCGGGGAGCGCTGAGAACCCGTGCATGCGACCGATGAAAATCACCCCGGAGCTGCGGTCCCAACGGACGTGCCGCGTAGGTTCGTCTTAGTAGACATCGCCGAGATGGTCGTCGATACAGACCAGCCGAGTAACGGATGCGAGCGCGCGAATACGCGGGCGAGGGCATCTAAGCTGGGTGGTTAAGCGAAGAGCTTTTGCGGGCGTGCAGCCCGTTTGTGGCGCTTCGTCCCAGCTTGTAGGGACGGGCGCTTTTTTGGTGCCCAGAGGGCGTGCGCGCCCACGACATGAAAGGGGTACCGTGGCAAACGAGTACAAGCAGACGATGAATCTGCCCAAGACCGGTTTTCCCATGCGTGCCGGTCTTTCCAAGTCCGAGCCCAAGCGACTCAAGGACTGGCAGGACAACAAGGTCTACGAGCAGGTTCTGAAGAAGAACGAGGGTCACAAGAAGTTCGTGCTGCACGACGGCCCTCCGTACGCCAACGGTCCGATCCACATCGGCCACGCCATGAATAAGATCTCCAAGGACATGATCAACCGCTACTGGATGATGCAGGGCTATGAGGTTCCCTACGTCCCCGGTTGGGACTGCCATGGTCAGCCGATCGAGCACAAGGTCGAGGAGAAGCTCGGCACCGAGAAGTTCAACCAGACCTCCACGGCTAAGATCCGCGAGCTCTGCAACAAGTTCGCTGTCGAGAACATCGAGCTGCAGAAGGCCGGCTTCCGTCGCCTGGGCGTGCTCGGCGACTGGGACAACCCCTATCTGACGCTCTATCACCAGCATGATGCCGCCGACATCGAGGTCTTCAAGGCCATGTTCGATAAGGGCATGATCTATCGCGGCCACAAGCCGGTTCACTGGTGCAAGCATTGCCACACCGCACTCGCCGAGGCCGAGATCGAGTATTCCGACGAGACGAGCCCGTCCATTTTCGTGCGCTTTGAGATGACCTCCAAGCCCGCCGGCCTCGAGAACTTCGACGGCCCGGTCGACTTTATCATCTGGACGACCACGCCGTGGACCATCCCCTCCGACCAGGCCGTTTCCCTTAAGCCCGGCGCCGCCTATGTCGCCGTTGAGCACGAGGGCCGTGCCGAGGTCATGCTCGAGGACCTGGCTCCTAAGTGTTGTGAGGAGTTTGGCTGGGAGTACACCCCGGTCATGGTCGATGGCAAGCCCTACGTGGTTTCCGCCGAGACCTTCCACCACATCCACTACAAGCAGCCGATCTTTGACGGCGTTGAGGGCGTGGCGCTGCTGGCCGATTACGTCGGTGTCGATGACGGTACCGGTATCGTCCACAACTCGCCCGGCCACGGCGTCGACGACTACTTCGCCTGCCTCAAGGAGGGCATCACCGACATCTGCATGCCGGTCGATGACGACGGCAAGTTCTACACCGGCGAGGAGTTTGGCACCGGCGGCCCCTTCAGCGGCATGGATACCGATGAGGCCAACCCGCACATCATCGAGTTCCTGCGCGAGCGCGGCACCCTGGTTCTCGAGAAGAAGATCACGCACAGCTATCCGCACTGCTGGCGCTGCAAGCACCCGGTGCTCTTCCGTGCTACCGACCAGTGGTTCGTCTCGATGGACAAGACCGGTTTGCGCGAGCAGGCTGGCAAGGAGGTCCGTGAGAACGTCAAGTGGTATCCGGCTCACGCCGCCAACCGCATCGGCGCCATGGTCGAGCAGCGTCCCGACTGGTGCATCAGCCGCCAGCGCAACTGGGGCGTGCCTATCCCCAGTTACACATGCGCCGACTGCGGCGAGAAGGTCATGAACGACGCCACGCTCGACGCCGTCATTAAGCTCTTCCACGAGAAGGGCTCCGACGCCTGGTTCACCGACGCTCCTGAGAGCTATCTGGGCGAGGCCTGCGTCTGCCCCAAGTGCGGTGGCCATCACCTCAAGGCTGATAAGGACATCCTTGACGTGTGGTGGGACTCCGGCGTGTCTTGGAAGGCCGTCTGCGAGTACCGTCCCGAGCTGGAGTACCCGGCGGACGTCTACCTCGAGGGCTCTGACCAGCACCGCGGTTGGTTCCAGAGCTCGCTGCTCACCTCGGTGGGCGCCAACGGCCACGCTCCGTACAAGGCGGTCGTCTCGCAGGGCTTCACCCTCGACGGCCAGGGCCGTAAGATGTCCAAGTCGCTCGGCAACGTTATCGACCCCAACAAGGTCTGTGACGAGATGGGCGCCGACATCATCCGCCTGTGGGTTGCTTCCGTCGATACCAGCTCCGACGTGTCCATCGACCACGAGATTCTTGCTCGTACGTCCGATGCCTACCGTCGTTTCCGCAACACGCTGCGCTTCCTGCTCTCCGAGCTCGAGGGTCAGTTTGAGCCCGAGACCGACGGCGTCGCCTTTGCCGACCTGCTGCCGCTCGACAAGCTCATGGTTGCCCGCCTGACCCAGGTCCAGGCCGAGGTCGACGACGCCTACGCTAGCTACGAGTTCCCGCGCGCCTACCGTGCGCTTTACGACTTTGTGGTTACCGAGCTGTCCAACGTGTATCTCGACGCCCTGAAGGACCGTCTGTACTGCGAGAAGCCCGGCTCGCTCGAGCGCCGGAGCGCCCAGACCGTGCTTGCCGAGCTCTTCTCGATGCTCATGCGCGACCTGCAGCCGATCCTGTCCTACACGGTCGACGAGGCCATGGCCTATGCACCCACCGGCTGCGTCGATCACCAGAAGTACGCCGCGCTGCTCGATTGGTATAAGTCGCCCATTACGGTCGACGAGGCCAATGAGTTTGAGGGCGTGCTTGAGGCTTCGCTCGAGCTCCGTAGCGCCGTGACCAAGGCCCTTGAGGATGCCCGCTCCGCCGGCACCTTCACTAAGAGCCAGCAGGTCCGCGTCAAGGCAGTCGTTCCCGCCGAGATGTATGCGCTGCTGACCGGCGACAAGGCCGTCGACCTGGCCGAGTTCTACATCGTCTCCGCTGTTGAACTGACCCAGGGCGAGGACCTCTCCGTTGCCATCGAGGCTGCCGAGGGCGAGTGCTGCGACCGTTGCTGGAATTACCGCACCACCGTTGGCGAGTACAACGGTCACGCTCACATTTGCAAGAGGTGTGCGAATGCCCTTTAAGGCACGGTAACTCGGCATTTTAGTTATAGGGAGAATTTGACGCCTTCGGCCCATCTGCTCCGCTGAAGAAAAGCGACATTCCGTTATCCGGAATGCCGCTTTCTTTTATGCTGGTTATTTATCTGACGTTAGCGTATGTGTCGTGTGCTCTGCGTGTGGCAATATAAGATGGTTATTTGCGTTAAACGGAATTTGATTATCTGAGGGTAGGGGATTTCTTTGGGTCGTGGTGCGGATATGACGCCGCCTTTGCGTTGGCGGTTGGGTGCTGCTGGTGGGGTGGCGCTGGTTGTGCTGCTTGTTGACCAGCTGACCAAGCTTGCGGTTCGTGCCGTGGGCGACGCTTTGCATGTGACCGTCATCCCCGGTGTTATCGACTTTATGTTTGTCCGCAATATCGGTGCTGCCTTTAGCATGGGCGAGGGGCATGGCATCGCGTTTGCCGCGCTGGCGTTGGCGGTCATTATCGCTATTGCCGTGTACCTCGTTCGTGCACCCCAGCTCGCCCATCTTGAGGTTGTGGGCATGGCGATGGTTGCGGGCGGTGCTATCGGCAACGCTATCGATCGTTTGGCCTTTGGCTTCGTGACTGATTTTATTGCCACCACCTTCATCGACTTCCCCGTCTTCAATGTGGCCGATATCGGCATCACCGTAGGCGTCGTGCTTGCCCTCTTTGGCTACATGTTCTTGAGCCCCGCGGCCCGTGAGGTCGATGCGACCGCCGAGCTTAACGCCCGTGACGAGGCCCGCGCCAAGCGCAAGGCTAAACAACGTGGGGAGCGTGCCCGCAAGATTCGCGAAAGGACTGAGCGCTAATGGCCGACATCCATATCCTTGTTGCCGACGATGCCGCTGGTCAGCGTCTTGACGCCTATCTGGGCGCCAATGACGGCTGCCCTACGCGCTCTGCCTGCGCGCATCTGATCGAGGGCGGCGCCGTAATCGTGAACGGCGAGACCTGTTTGTCAAAAAAGTATGCCGTACGCGCCGGTGACCGCATCTCGGTTGACCTGCCCGAGCCTCACGATCCGACTGACGTGATTCCCGAGGCCATTCCCCTCGATATCCGCTACGAGGACGATTACCTCATCGTGCTTTCCAAGCAGCGCGGCCTGGTGTGCCATCCTGCGCATGGTCATGAGAGCGGTACGCTCGCGAATGCCCTGGTCTATCACTGCGGTATCGACCATCTGGGCACCGTGCAGGGTGAGGACCGCCCCGGCATCGTGCATCGCCTGGATCGCGATACCTCGGGCCTTATGCTCGCGGCAAAAGACGACGACACCCAGCGCGCGCTTCAAAATCTCATCCGTACGCGTACGCTCGACCGCCGCTACATTACGCTCGTTCACGGACACATCGCCATGGACGAGGGCACTATCAACACCGGTATTGCCCGCTCAACGCGCGACCGCGTGAAGATGGCGGTTTCTGATGACCCCTTTGCGCGCCAGGCCATCACGACCTTCAAGGTGCTCGAGCGCTTTGATTCCACGCGTTTCGACGACGGCTACACGCTCGTCGAGTGCCACCTTTTTACCGGCCGCACGCATCAGATTCGTGTGCACATGCGCCATATCAACCACGCTTGCGTGGGCGATCCGCTTTACGGCAAGTGCGATGCGCGCGCCGATCAGGGCCTGACCAGGCAGTTCCTCCATTCCTGGCGTGTGGCGTTCGATCATCCCGTGACGGGGGAGCGCATTGAGTGCCGCGACGAGCTGCCGTGGGACCTTGCGGCGGTTTTGGATGATCTGGCTCCGCGCTCGCTCGGTCGCACGGCCGCTGGAGATGAAATCGTTCCGCAGCTCGGTCTTCTCGAAGCCTAGTTAGTATTAGGTGGTTTCTTGAACGCCCCTAGCCTGCGGTAAGATATAGGGTTGTTTACGTAACGCGTTCCTGGGAGCCTGCATGCTCGCCTTTTTACAAACCAACACGCCCATCGTGATCTTTAACCAGATTGTGGTTACGCTGCTCACGGTCTGCTTTCTGTACCAGGTGGTCTTCTTTGTCATTGGCGCCCTGCGCGGTGAGGTCGCACCTCCCAAGGCCAAAAAGCTCCATCGCTATGCCTTCTTTATTGCGGCGCATAACGAGGAGGCGGTAATTGCCAATCTCGTGCGCTCCATCAAAGACCAGGACTATCCGTCCGAGCTTATCGAGGTCTTCGTGGTTGCCGATGCCTGCACCGATAACACGGCGCAGCTCGCTCGCGAGGCTGGCGCCATCGTCTATGAGCGTAACGACCTGGCCCGTAAGGGTAAGAGCTGGGTCATGGACTTTGGTTTTGACCGCATTCTTAACGAGTATCCCGATACCTTTGAGGGCTACTTTATTTTTGACGCCGATAACGTTATCTCCCGCGATTACGTATCCAAGATGAATGACGCCTTTGACCAGGGCTTCCATGTGGTCACAAGCTACCGCAACTCCAAGAACTTCGGCAGCTCGTGGATCTCGGCAGCTAATGCCACCTGGTATCTGCGCGAGGCACGCTTTCTCAACAACGCGCGCAACATCTGCAAGACTTCTTGCGCCGTCTCGGGTTCGGGCTACCTCATCTCCGCCAGTGTTATTGAGGGCATGCACGGCTGGCAGTTCCACACGCTGACCGAGGACATTCAGTTCACCACGTTCTGCGCCATTCACGGCATCCGCATCGGTTATGCGCCGGCAGAGTTCTTTGACGAGCAACCCGTGACGTTCAAGGCATCCTGGAAGCAGCGTATGCGCTGGACCAAGGGCTTTTATCAGGTGTTCTTTACATATGGTAAGCACTTGGTCAAGTCGACCTTCCGTTACCATCGCTTTGCCGCCTACGACATGTTTATGACCATCGCTCCGGGCATGCTTCTGTCCCTGATTTCCATGCTCGCCAACGCGACGTTCCTCATCGTGGGTGGACTCTCACACGGCTTCTTGGCTACCGAAGTCGAGATGCAGGCTTGTGCCGCTTCGCTCATCATGACCTTCGTCATGATGTATCAGACCTTCTTTATCCTGGCGCTGCTCACGACTATCTTCGAGTACAAGCACATCCATTGCGCGCAAAAGTGGCGCCTGGTGACCAACCTGTTTACCTTCCCGATCTTTATGTTCAGCTATATCCCCATTACGGTGGCTGCGTTGTTCCTGAAGGTCGACTGGGTCCCGACGCAGCATGCCGTCAGCGTTACCCTCGACGAGGTCATGCAGGGAGCTAAATAACCACCACCAAAACCACCACGAAGGGGACAGGCACCTCTGTGGTGGTTTTTGCTTTTGAGTGACTGCCCCGGGAGGTGTTCAATGGTCTATATTCCCTTTTGGATCTGCGCCTTTGCCGGTGCGGTGATTGATGTCCGTGAACGGCGGTTTCCCAACGCGCTTGCCGCCGCATGCGCCGTGGCGGCGTTTGCAGGCGTTTGGCTGGACAGGGGCTTGAACACGGCGCTTGACCACGCCGGTCCTGCCGTTATCGTGTACCTTTCCCTTGTGCTGACCGAGTCGCTTTGGCGGCGTTTCCGCCAGGCCCCCGGCATCGGCATGGGGGATGCCAAGGCGCTTTTCGCGCTTTGCACGCTCGACCCTCTGGGCGGCATCGTGGCATTTGCCGTCGCGCTCCTGGTCCTGGCCCTCTCCTGCCTCTTTACAAAATCGCGCTCCCTGCCATTGCTCCCGTTTTTGGTGCCGATATTTGCCATAATCGAGGTCGTGGGCTGGACATTGTAACCGATTGCGCATCCTTTTTAAGGAGCATGCCATGGCAACTAATCAAGAAACGGCCGTCATTAAGGCGCGCATGGACCGCATTCCCGCGGCGTTGTCGCCCGAGCTGGTCGAGCGTATCGCCGCCGACCGCGCCTCGGGTGTCGTTAATCCTTATCGATGCTGCGACGACCAGGTCATTCGTCGTATAGATCGCGCTGCCGACAAAGGCACGCTTATGCGTCCGGCGTTTATGCGCGATACCGAAAAGATTCTTCATCTTCCTGCGTACACGCGTTATGCAGGCAAAACGCAGGTCTTTAGCTTTCGCAGCAACGACGACCTGTCGCGGCGCGGCCTTCATGTGCAGCTCGTCTCGCGCATTGCCCGCGATATCGGCCGTGCCCTGGGCCTCAACAGCGATTTGATCGAGGCGATTGGCCTGGGCCACGATTTGGGCCACACGCCCTTTGGCCATGCCGGCGAGCGTTTCCTCAACGAAATCTATCACGAGCGTACGGGTCGTTATTTTTTCCATAACGTGCAGTCCGTCCGCGTGCTCGACGCGCTGTACGGCCGCAACGTGTCGCTCCAGACGCTCGACGGCGTGCTGTGCCATAACGGCGAGTACGAGCAGCGTGTCTTTGAACTCTCGGACATGGCGTCGTTTGACCAGTTCGACCGTACCGTCGAGGACTGCATCGCCACGGGCTATGGCGCGATCGAGCACCTGCGCCCCATGACCCTCGAGGGCTGTGTGGTGCGTATCTCGGATATCCTCGCCTACGTCGGTCGTGATCGTCAGGACGCCATTGCGGCAGGCCTGCTGTCGCCCGACGCTTTTGACGATGGTCGGGGCGGCGCCTATAACAGCTGGATTCTCACGCACGCTTCCATCGATATCGTTGAGCATAGCTATGGCAAACCGCGTATCGAGATGAGCGAGGACCTGTTTGAGGAGATCCGCCGGGCGAAGCGCGAGAACTACGAGAAGATCTATAGCAAGGGCGGTATCGAAGGCGATTCTGAGGCAGAGTTGCGTGAGGCTTTCGAAAAGCTCTACGACAGTTGCCTGCAGGATCTAAATAAAGGCGACGAGTTCTCTTACATCTTTAAGCATCATGTTTCGCGCATTGAGCAGCAGCTTTCCTACTACGATCGCACCTATGCCTGGCAGGACGACAAGGATCAGGCCGTCGTCGATTACATCGCAAGCATGACGGATGGTTATTTCTGCGAGCTGACGAGCAAATTGTTCCCAGGTCTAAAGTTTCCGCACCGCACCTATATTAACGAACGGTAGTTCGTATCCTTTCGGTATACTATTGGTCAACAACGATTTTGATTAATGCACGGGATGGCTATGGACGACCTTTTTTCTGCTTCGACGCGCGAGCGCTCCTTTAAAAATGCGCCGCTTGCGGTGCGTATGCGCCCCAATTCGCTCGACGAGTATGTGGGCCAGCAAAAGGCCGTCGGTAAGGGCTCGTGGCTGCGCGCCGCGATTGAGCATGACGTGCTGTCGAGCGTGATTCTGTACGGCCCGGCTGGCACGGGCAAGACGACGCTGGCCCACATTATCGCCAACCATACCAAGAGCGAGTTTGTCGAGGTCAGCGCCGTGACGGGCACTGTGAAGGACCTGCGCCGCGTAATCGATGAGGCTAAGACCCGTCTGAACACCTACGACCGCCGCACCATTCTGTTTATCGATGAGATCCATCGCTTTTCGAAGTCGCAGCAAGATGCCCTGCTGCATGCGGTCGAGAACCGCACCGTCATTATGATTGGCGCCACGACGGAAAACCCGTACTTTGAGGTCAACTCGGCATTGCTCTCGCGTGGGCGTGTGGTAGAGCTTGGGCACCTGAAGGACGAGGATATCGCCATGCTCATTGAGCGTGCGCTCGAGGCGCCGCAGGGTTTAAACGGTAAGTTCTCGGCCGATGAGGATACAGTCAAGACCATTTGCACGCTGGCCGCGGGTGATGCGCGCTCGGCGCTCACGACGCTCGAGCTTGCGAGTGAGATTGCCGTTACGCGTCCCGATACGGAGGGAACGCCAGCGCCGGCGGCGGGGGAGCGTTATCCCATCACCGTCGATGACGTGAAGATTGCCAACCCGCGCCGCGGTTTTTCGTATGACAAAAACGGCGACATGCACTATGACATTATCAGTGCGTTCATCAAGTCCATGCGCGGCAGCGACCCCGATGCCACGATCTATTGGCTCGCGCGCATGATTGACGCGGGGGAGGATCCTAAGTTTATCGCCCGTCGCATTATGATTCAGGCTTCTGAGGATGTTGGCAATGCCGATCCGCAGGCACTTTTGGTGGCACATGCCGCGTTTAAGTCTGCCGAGGTCATTGGCTATCCCGAGTGCCGCATTAACCTGGCTCAGGCTGCACTCTATGTGTGCTTGGCGCCTAAATCCAACGCGTGCGAGGCTTCGATCGATGCGGCGCTGGCCGATATCCACTCTAGTGGGCTTCGCGAGGTGCCGAGTTATCTACGCGATCGCCATCGCCCGGGCAGCGATGAATACGGTGTGTATAAGTATCCGCACGATTATCCCGAAGGCTGGGTCGACCAGCGCTATTTGCCCGAAGGCTTAGAACGCGGTGCATTTTGGCAGTCTGCCGGCCGCGGTTGGGAAGAATGGCGCGTAGAGCAAAGCGAACGCGACCGCAGCGGGAATGCACCGAAGTAGCTGCTGATAATTTTGTCCCACGTTGCTGCTCTTGGCATGTTCGGTCCCCTTTGGGGTACCATGGAAAGCGTTTGTATTTCGATTCCTTTGGGAGGCTTGTATGAGTCCCATTCAAATCGCCTTGCTGCTGCTTGCCGTTGCCGGCGTGTGGGCTATCGTTGAGCTTGCGCTCACCCTGCGCAAAACCCGCACCGTTGTCGACTCGCTCGACAAGACGGTAACCGACCTCAACAATACGATTGCCGAGGCGCAGCCCGTGGTGGCAAAGCTTGATGGCGCCGTTGACGAGCTTACGCCGGCACTTGCCCAGATGGAGCCGCTCCTCAAGTCGAGCAAGACTGCCGTTGATGCTCTGACGTCTAACCTCGTTGAGGTTGAGGCGGTCGTTCGCGACATTTCCGAGGTCACGGGCAGCGTGGCCGAGGCCAGCAATGCCGTATCGAGCGTGACTGATTCTGCTGCTGGCGCCGTGCAGAAGCTCTTCAATAAGGTGAAGGCTCCTGCAGCCGACGCCGATCGCAAGCTCGCCGCTGCCGCTGCCGAGGCCGAGCAGCCCACTGAGCGCGTTCTGATTGGCGACGACGATGCCGCTGCTGACGACGATGATGTTCAGAAGCCCGCTGCTAAGCCTGCTCAGTATTACACCTATACGCCTGCCGAGACCTCCGAGGAGTCCTGCGATGAGTAGCGAAGCAACCTGCCCCATTACGCTGAGCGTTGCCGGTGATCCGCGTCTCGCGCGCTTGGTGCGCATGACGGCCGCCAACGTCGGCGCCCTGTGCTCTATGTCCGTCGATCGCATCGAGGACATTCGTATGGCTGCCGAAGAAGCCTTCATCTTTGGCTGCACGGCTGTTGATTCCGACGATATCTCGATCAAATTCGATGTCGACGAATCGCATGTGGGCATGATCTTTACCTTTGGCGACCAGGCGACTGTCGATGAGGATGACCAGGCTGCCGTGTATGCCGAGCTCATTTTGGCGAGTGTGTGCGACTCCTACGAAAAGACTACAGCGCCCCTAACGCTTTCCCTCGACCTCAAGGCGGATATCTAATATGACCGAACGCTCCCGGAGCGGCAAGACCGCTTGGGACAAGGAGAAAACCCGCGAGCTGTTTCGTCGTTATAAGGAGACCGGTGATCCGGATGCTCGCGAGCAGCTCGTCATGTCCCATATGAACCTGGTAAGGTTTCTTGCCAACAAATTCAAGAACCGCGGCGAGCCGCTCGATGACCTTTTGCAGGTCGGGTACTTGGGCTTGCTCAAGGCTATCGATCGCTTTGATCCCGAGCGCGGACTCGAGTTCACGACGTTTGCCACGCCCACCATCTTGGGCGAGATTAAGCGCCACTTCCGCGACAAGGGCTGGAGTGTGCGCGTGCCGCGTCGTCTGCAGGAGCTCTCTGCCAAGGTTAACCAGGCCACCGACAAGCTCACCAACGAGCTTCAGCGTTCGCCCAAGGTTGAGGAAATCGCCGATTATCTTGGCGTAACCGTCGACGAGGTGCTCGAAGCCATGGAATCGTCCTCGGCCTACACCTCGGTGCCCATCGAGGCCCCCGGTGCGTCCGATTCCGATGATGCGCCTTCGATTCTCGATCGTTACGCCGACGATGACAACGAGCTCGACTTTACCGATGACCGTCTGGTAATCGAGGAAGCCATCCGCGATTTCTCGCCGCGCGAGCGCGAGGTTATCGAGCTGCGTTTTGTGAAGGGCATGACCCAGATCGAGATTGCCAAGAAGCTGGGCATCTCGCAGGTGCAGGTTTCGCGTCTGCTGCGCCGCACGCTTAAGAAGATTCAAGATAAGATCGACCCCGACGGAGTGATGGTTCGTTCATGAGTGAGCACCCCCAACAAATCGACCGCACGCTTCGCGATACCCGTATTCTGACGCTGCGCATTTGGGGCGTCGTCGGCTGCATTGTCATCGCTGCCGTCATCTTTAACCTTATGGGCATCCTGGCACCGGTCATCGAGTTTTTGGCAGTCGGTTCCATCATCGCTTTTGTCATGTCGCCGATCACCAACTGGCTCGAGCATCACGGCGTGAATCGCGGCATCGGTTCGCTTATCGCGCTCATTGTGGTTGTTGCCGTGCTCGTCGGCGTCGTCTGCATCCTCTCGCCTATTTTGCTCGGTCAAATCATGGAAGTCCTGAGCCGCCTGCCCGAGCAGCTTCGTGTTGCGGGTGGCGATCTCAACGAGATGCTCTCGCACGCTAAGACGCTCAACAACACGCCGCTCAAGGAGTATCTGGACGACAATCTTTCTTCGCTGGTTACCGTAGCGTCCAAGTACGTCTCGCAAATCGCTGCCGAGCTCGGTCGCGGTGTATTCCCGCTTATTACCAATACGGCCTCGCAGCTGTTCGTCATCTTCCTGGGCTTGGTGCTTGCCTATTGGTTGGCCTGCGACTATCCCCGTATGCACCACGAGGTCTGCACCATCATCGGACAGGAAAAGGAGACCTCGTACCGCTTTATGGTTGCCATCCTTTCACGCTCGGTCGGCGGCTATATGCGCGGCATGGTCGTGACGTCCATCTGCGGTGGCTTTTTGGCTTTTATCGGCTTTACGCTCATTGGCCATCCATACGCAGCGCTCATGGCCATCTTTACCGGCATCATGCATTTGGTTCCGGTTGTCGGTCCCTGGGTGAGCGCGGCGATCGCCACGGTGCTCGGTTTTATGTTCAGCCCTATGCTGGCGTTATGGACGCTTGTCGTGACCATGGTGGCTCAAAACGTCACCGATAATGTCATTTCGCCTAAGGTCATGCAGAGCTCGGTGCAGGTGCATCCCGTTATGAGCCTGACGGCTCTCGTTATCGGTTCGGCACTCATGGGTCCCATCGGCATGGTTATCGCCATTCCGCTGTGCGCGGCCCTCAAGGGCGTCTTCGTCTACTACTTTGAGAACGAGACCGGGCGTCAGCTCGTGGCATACGATGGCGCCGTGTTTAAGGGCACGCCGTATCGCGATACCGAGGGCAGCCCGGTCGCCGCCTACGACGCGCTTGGAGACGATACGTTCATCTATGAGTCCGAGCTCATCGGCAACGAGACCGCGCCCGAGGCCAAGGCCATGCCCAAGCCCGAACTCGATAATCCCTGGATTAAGCTCTCTGGTCTGCAGCCCGATGCCACGGGCTTCTTCAAGAACCCCTTTGCCAAGGACGATGACTCCAACACTGACGACGATACCAAAACCGGCATCGACGGCTCCATGGACGACTCGGATTCTAAATAGGTCCTATTAACGTTTCTTGAAGTTGAAAATGACAAGAAACGCGAGCAAAGCGATTGATAAGGGGCCGGCAACATAGAAAAAGAGAATGTCAATTGCGCGTAGAGTGTAATAAGCCTTATCGCCGGACATTACTGCATACAACACGTAGCCAAATGCTGGTTGGTTTGCGTACCAGCAGGTGAAAGCCAAAAGCGTTAAAAGTGCCGCTAACAGAAGTGCATTGAGGAAAAATCGTTTGCTTTTCATTGATCGCTCCTTCCGGGTGACTCTTATATGTAATTCTACAGCAGCCCTTTTTCAAAGGATCGCACAGTACTATATAACGTGCACTTTCGCTGGAGGGTCGCTGTTTGGCGGCCCTCTTTTTTGCACAGGCGCGGTGGGATGGTAATATCGTTACGTTTGAACTGTTTCGATGTGAAACCGAGGAGATTCCCTCTATGAGTGCTGACTACCCGTCAATGACTACGGCCGAGATTCGCTCTAAGTTCCTCAACTTCTTTGAGGAGCGCGGTCTTAAGCTCTATCCTTCTTCGTCCCTCGTCCCCGACGATCCTTCGCTGCTGCTTGCCAACGCCGGCATGAACCAGTTTAAGGAGTATTACCAGGGCAAGAAGACCATGAAGGAGATCGGCGCAATCTCCTGCCAGAAGTGCGTCCGCACCAACGACATCGATTGCATCGGCGAGGACGGCCGTCACCTGTCCTTCTTTGAGATGCTCGGCGACTTCTCCTTTGGTGGCGTCTCCAAGCAGCAGGCCTGCGCTTGGGCCTTTGAGCTCATTACCAAGGAGTTCAAGCTGCCGCTCGATCGCCTGTACTTCACCGTCTTTACCGAGGACGACGAGACCCATGACGTGTGGCGCTCCCTGGGCGTTGCCGAGGATCACATCTCCCGCCTGGGCGAGGACGACAACTTCTGGGCCGCTGGCCCCACCGGCCCCTGCGGTCCGTGCTCCGAGATCTACTTTGACATGGGCGAGGAGGTCGGCTGCGGCAGCCCCGACTGCAAGCCCGGCTGCGACTGCGACCGCTTCCTGGAGTTCTGGAATCTCGTCTTTACCCAGTACGACCGCCAGGAGGATGGCTCCATGCCGGAGCTGCCGCACCGCAACCTCGATACGGGCATGGGTCTGGAGCGCATGGCCGCCATCATGCAGCACAAGACCGCTAACTACGACGGCGATCTGATGCAGCACCTCATCAAGCTGGGCGAGAAAATCAGCGGCAAGACCTATGACGCCGACGATTACTCCGGTGCTAGCCGCTCCCTGCGCATCATCGCAGATCACTCTCGTGCCGTCGACTTTATGATCTCGGACGGCATTCTCCCCGGTAACGAGGGTCGCGAGTACGTCCTTCGCCGCCTGCTCCGCCGCGCCGTGTTCCACGGTCGCCTGCTGGGCATCGAGGGCGCCTTCCTGACCAAGTTCATTGACGAGGTCAACGCCCAGATGGGCGAGGCCTATCCCGAGCTGCTCAAGAACGTCGCGCTCGTTAAGGGTATCGTCGCTTCCGAGGAGGAGCGTTTCTCCACGACGCTCGACAACGGCCGCGTCTACCTGGACGAGGCCCTGGCCGCGCTTGCCGAGGGTACTGTCCTTCCGGGCGACGTTGCCTTTAAGCTGCACGACACCTTTGGTTTCCCCATCGACCTGACCGTCGAGATCGCCGGCACCGCCGGTCACGACGTCGATATGGACGGCTTCACCGCTTGCATGGAGGACCAGAAGGCCCGCGCTCGCGCCAACGCCAAGGGCGATGCTTGGGGCAGCTTCAACGACGTGTGGGTCGAGCTTTCCGACAAGGTTGCCGCGACCGAGTTCGACGGCTATGACAACGATGTGATCGAGGGTGCCAAGGTTGTCGCCATCGTTCGCAACGGCGAGTCCGTCGAGTCTGCTTCCGCCGGTGAGGACGTCGAGGTCGTGCTCGACCGCACCCCGTTCTACGCCGAGATGGGTGGCCAGCAGGGCGATGCCGGTGAGCTTTCCGCCGAGGGCGTTGCGCTGACCGTTGCCGACACCAAGAACCACAATGGCCTGTATGCTCACGTCGCGCACGTTGCCGAGGGCACACTGACCGTCGGTGCTACCGTGACAGCCGCGCTCGACGCCGAGCGCCGTGGCTTCCTGCGCCGCAACCACACTGCCACGCACCTGCTCGACGCCGCGCTTAAGCAGGTCCTGGGCGAGCATGTCTCCCAGGCTGGCTCGTTGGTGACGCCCGAGCACCTGCGCTTTGACTTCACGCACTTCGAGGCCCTGTCCTCCGAGCAGCTCAAGGCTGTCGAGGACCTGGTCAACCAGCAGATCTTCGCTTCTAAACCGGTCGTGACCCGCGTCATGGGCATCGACGAGGCCAAGGCCGCCGGTGCTGTCGCCCTCTTTGGCGAGAAGTACGGCGACGTCGTCCGCGTCGTCTCCGTGGGCGCCGAGGATCAGCCGTTCTCCCGTGAGCTCTGCGGCGGTACGCATGCCGCCAATACTGCCGAGATCGGCCTGTTCAAGATCATTTCCGAGTCCTCTTCGGGCTCCAACGTCCGCCGTATCGAGGCCGTGACCTCCAAGGGCGCTCTCGACTACATGGCCGACCGCCTGGCGCTCGTTGACGCCGCTGCCGCTGCGCTCAAGTGCCGTGTTGACGAGGTTCCCGCCCGCGTGGAGAACCTGCAGGCCGAGCTGCGCGAGACGTCCAACAAGCTCAAGAAGGCACTCACCGGTGGCTCCTCCGACGCTATCTCTGGCGCCATCGAGGGCGCTGTCGAGCTGAACGGCTACAAGCTCGTCGTCGCTGAGCTTCAGGGTCTTGAGGCTGCTGACCTGCGCAATGTGTGGGATACCGTGCACCAGAAGGTTGCCGGCCCCGTCGCCTGCGTCGTTGCCAGCGTTACCGAGAAGGGCACCCCGGCCCTGCTCGCCGCCGGCTCCGATGACGCCGTGAAGGCCGGTTTCCACGCCGGCAACGTGATCAAGCAGATCGCGGGCCTGGTCGATGGTCGCGGTGGCGGTCGTCCCAACATGGCCCAGGCCGGTGGCAAGAATGCTGCCGGTATCGCCGATGCCCTCGCGGCCGCTAAGACCGCGCTCGGCGCCTAAGAAGTCGCTGTGGTCGCGCTCGCGCTGGACATAGGGGAGACCAGGATCGGTATTGCCGTCTCGAGCCGTGATGGCAAGATGGCGATGCCTGTCAAGGTGCTTCCGGCTGCCGAGGTCACCGGTATGGCCAAGACGTTTCGCTACCTGGTCGAGGACTATGAGCCCGATATCCTGGTAAGCGGACGTCCCTTGACCATGGCCGGTGAGCCCGGCCCCCAGGCCGAGCGCGTTGCCGCCGTGGCCCAAAAGATTGCCGACAAGCTCGAACTTCCGCTGGAGTTTGAGGACGAGCGCTTGTCCTCGCAAGAGGCCAAACGCATCCTGCGCGAGCAGGGCCTCAACGAAAAACAGATGAGGGGCAAGATTGACATGATCGCCGCCAGCCTGTTTTTGCAGACATGGCTTGATCGTAAAAACGAGGAGGTCTCGCATGCCTAGCGCTTCCGATCCGCGCCAGCCGATTCGTACACGTCAGCCTGTGCCGCGCCCTGCCCAGCCTGGCCAGCGTCCGGCACAGCCGACGCAGCGCGCAGCTCAGCCTGCCGCGCGCCCGGTGCAGTCCTCCTCTCGTTTGGCTCAACCTGCTCAGCGGACGGTTCGACAGCCCACTGCTCGTACGGCCCAGCCTGCAGGCGGTACCCGCTTTAAGCAGCAGGCACCTACCCAGCGAGCACAGGCCCCCCAATCGCATTCGCATCACGCTCGCGGTTCGCACGGCGTTGCTCCGGCCACGCGATCGAGCTACAACACGCATGCTCGTCGCGGTGCCCAAAAGAAAAGCTCCCCGGTGCCTATGATTATCGGCGTCGTCGCCGCCGTGCTAGCGCTTGTCGCGATCGTTTTCTTTGTCGTGCCGGCCGTCAAGGGCTTCTTTGTCGGTGAGGATTCGAAGGTCACGGCTGGTCAGCAGGTTACGGTGACCATTCCTGACGGTGCTTCGGGCGATACGATCGCCTCGATTCTCTCTGAGAACCATATCGTCGAAAATCCCAAGGATTACTATGCGGCGGTGAAAAAGCTCAACGCCGATATGTCGCTCAAGCCTGGTACTTATTCGTTCACCACGCTCATGGACGCGACTAAGGTGGTTCAGCAACTCATGGAAGGCCCCAACGCTGGCTCCAATGCGCTGACGATTCCCGAGGGCTTGACGGTCGATCAAGTCGCCGACCGTGTGGCCCAGGCCTACAATAGCATCTCTAAGGAAGACTTCCTCAACCAGGCCAAGGCCTCCAACTACGTGGACGACTATAGCTTCCTTAGGGGCGCGGCCAATGATTCGCTCGAGGGCTTCTTGTTCCCCAAGACCTATTCGCTGGGCGATTCGCCGACGGCCGATGATGTGATTCGCGCCATGCTCGATCAGTTTAAGACCGAGTACAAGTCGCTTGACTTTGCGAGCTGCGAGGCGAAGATCAAGGAACGCTACGGTGTGGAGATGTCCGACTACGACATCGTCAACTTGGCCTCTATTGTTGAGCGCGAGGGCCTCAACGCCGATCAACGTGCGCACGTGGCCTCGGTTTTTTACAACCGCCTTGCCGGCAAGCTCGACGGTCTGCGTTATCTCAACAGCGATGCGACCATGATGTATGTCACCGGCGGCGAGGTTGCCGCCGACGACCTGCAGAGCGATAGCCCGTATAACACCTATAAGCACGAGGGCCTGCCGCCCACGCCCATCTGCTCTCCGTCGCTCGAGGCGCTCAAGGCCACCCTTGAGCCGACCGACTCCGATGACCTGTATTTCTACATTACACAGGACGAGGAGTATTTCTCGAAGACCTACGAAGAGCACCAACAGTCTTGGAATTGATCATGAGGATTTTTAGCCCCAAACGATATGTTGCCTCAGTTGACCGCATCGACCTCGATACCCTCTGGGCCGACGGCAAGCGCGCCATTCTACTCGACCGCGATAACACTCTGGTGCCGCGCGATACCGAGCAGGTTCCCGCTGCGGTTTCAGTTTGGCTCGAAGCCGCCCATGCCAAGGGGTTTAAGCTGTGTATGGTGTCCAATAACTGGCATCGCGACCAGGTCATGGCATCGGCGCGCGAGCTGGGGCTCGAGGCTATCAGCCACGCCATGAAGCCCGCCCCGTTTGCCCTGAAGGCGGGTCTTAAGCGTCTGGGCGCTACGGCCGACGAGGCCGTGCTGATCGGCGATCAGCTGTACACGGACGTGTGGAGCGGTAATTTTGCCGGCGTTGACACTATTCTGGTCAAGCCGCAGGCGACCCAGGATCTGTGGTACACGCAGATCTTCCGTATCTTTGAGCGCCGGGCCCTGCGCGACCTTCCCTGCGAGGAATAGGTTTCGCCATGTCTCAGCACATCAAACACGGCTGCGACCATATCTTCTTTATCGGATTTTTGGGCGCGGGCAAGTCGACGCTTGCGCGCAACGTGGGCACTATGTTCAAGCGTCGATTCATCGATACCGATCGTTTGGTTGTGCGTCGATGCGGCAAGTCGGTGACCGAGATTTTTGAGACCGAGGGCGAGGATCGTTTTCGCGAGCTCGAGACCTCGGCACTCCGTTCGCTTCAAAGCGAGCGCAGCCTGCTGGTATCGTGCGGGGGCGGCATCGTCGAGACACCGGTGAACATTGAGCTGATGCACGAGATGGGTACCTGTGTGTACCTCGAAGGCGACTTTGAGGACTCGTTGCGACAGATTCGTCGCTCCGATACCCGGCCCGATTTCCGCTCGCCCGAGCACGCTGCGCGCCTGTTTGAGCATCGCCGTCCGCTGTATCGCCAGGCCGCCGATATTACCCTTGATATTCGCAACAAGTCCTTCGAGGACGTTTCCTACCTTTGTGCCGAGATGCTTTTGGAGCGTGGACTGCTATGATTCGCCGTCAACTTATCAATTTCCAAAATCGCAGTGTCGATGTTCGCGTCGGCTTTAACGCTTTTAGTGAGCTGTCGCGTATGTTTGCCTCGGCCGTGGGCAAGCCCAAGCGTGCGATGGTTGTCTGGAACAGCGCTGTTTCCGACCGCTTTGGCGAGATCGTTGAGCACGCTCTGGTCGATGCCGGCTTTGCCGTGTCGCCGCTCGTCCTCGAGGTTTCGCCTGCCGGTGCTACGCTGGCCGATGCCGATGCTATCTTTGGCGCCCTGTCTGCCAACGGCGTTACCTGCGACGATCTGGTTGTCGCCGTTGGCGATGCCGCAACCTGCTCGGTTGTTAGCTGGTGCGCCAACCAGTGGTGCGGCCGAACTGAGTGCGCCTTGCTGCCGACAACGTTCGACGCCATGCTCACGGTCGCGACGACCATGAAGCCGCTCGTCGCCTCGTCGGCGCATGCGCTTCCCGCTATCGCGTTCCGTCCCGAGCCGGGCTT
Organism: uncultured Collinsella sp.; assembly: GCA_958444075.1. Taxonomy (GTDB): domain Bacteria; phylum Actinomycetota; class Coriobacteriia; order Coriobacteriales; family Coriobacteriaceae; genus Collinsella. Next base: position 20,604 of record CAUCNB010000018.1, read on the forward strand.
GGTCGTGTGTGACCTCGACCTTGTACGCGAGGCGGACCCCGAGGATCTCAAGCTCGGCTATGCGGTACTTGTTGGCACCATGCTTTCGAGCAGCAAGTCCCGCTGGAATCAGTTTACCGAGACCATTCCCGAGATTCTCGCGGGCGAGGAGGTCGCGCTCGTCAATGCCGTTCAGTGGTCTCAGACTGCCCGTAAGGACGTACTGATGGCCACGAACCCGAGCGCCCGCCATGCGCTCGATTTTGGCAAGACGGGGGAGCGTACCCTGCGCGCCTGCTTGGGCGATGCCGCTTCGCCGGTGCCTGCCTACCAGCTGTTGTCCGAGGGCATGCGCTTTGAGGCGCGCCTAGCACATGATGCCTGCGACTTCGATATCGATTACGTCTTTGAGGTCGATGACTGCCTGGAGGACTTTGGTATCGAGGAGCTTGCCTTTGATCTGGAGCCTGCCGCATATATCGAGGAGTTCCGCAGGCAGCAGTTTGCCCGCTCGAACCGCAGCATGTTGCCGCTGCCCGCGGCACTCGGCGCCATTCGTCTAACGAGCGTTGAGGACGAGGTTCTTGAGCGCCATGCTCACGCCTACTTGGCTTCTCGCAAAGAACTTCTCTAAGATTTATTGACATCCATCGTCTTTCGTATCATGTTGAGGGACGGGTTTTCAATCGGTCGCGGATCGCAAGCGATTCCGTCTTTCGGTTGAGACCCGTCCCGCACTTTTAGAGACAACAAGAAAGGAATCTGCATGTCAGAGTTTGCTGCCGGCCCTGCCGGTCGTATCGAGCGTGTCCGTGCCCTGATGGTCGAGCGCGGCTACGATGCCATCGTGGTGCGCGACGAGGCCAACCTTCGTTGGCTCACGGGCGTGAAGGGCGTCTTCGATTACACCTTCGAGTTCCCGCACGCGGCGTTTATTACGGCTGACCAGTGCCTGTTCCATACCGACTCGCGCTACCTCAACAGCTTTGAGGAGAACACGCCCGCCGGCAGCCCTTGGGTCTACGACATGGACGAGGGTACCATCCCCGGTTGGGTCGCCGGCAAGATCGCGGCCAACAAGTGCCGCGTCTGCGCTGTCGAGGACGACATGCAGATCAACTTCTACCAGGGCATTCAGCGTGGTCTGGAGGATCGTTCCGTCGCCTGCATGCTGCCGCTGATGCATGACGACATTCGCAAGATGCGCGCCATCAAGGACGCCGAGGAGATCGAGCTCATGCGCCATGCGCAGTCGATCACCGATGCCGCCTTCCAGCATATGCTCGGCTTTATTAAGCCCGGCATGACCGAGAAGCAGGTTCGCAACGAGCTCGAGAACTTTATGTTCGCCAACGGCGCCGATAGCCTTGCCTTCGGCTCCATCGTGGCGAGTGGTCCCAACACCGCCAACCCGCATGCCGTGCCGAGCGACCGCGTGATCGAGAAGGGCGATTTCGTTCTTATGGATTACGGCGCGGGCTACTGTGATTACCGCTCCGACATGACACGCACCGTCGTGATGGGCGAGCCTACCCAGGAGCAGCTCGACCTGTACGCGCTCGTGCGCCGTACACACGAGGAGTGCGTCGCCGCCATCCATCCGGGCGTGGAGGGCAACGACATTTTCAAGCTTTCCAAGAAGATCATCGGCGATGCCGGCTATGGCGATTACTACAACCATGGTCTGGGTCACGGCGTGGGCATCGACATCCATGAGCTGCCCAACTTCAACCGCAGCAAGAACACCATCGAGGTCGGCTCGGTTATCACCATGGAGCCTGGCGTGTATCTGCCCGGCGTGGGCGGCGTGCGCCTGGAGGACTACGGCGTGGTCACCGAGAACGGCTATGAGCCCTTCACCAAGACCCCGCACGACCTGCACATTATCGATTGCTAGCTCATTTCGATAGATTTTTGGGGCGGGGTGTCCGGAGCAATTCGGGCGCCCCGCGTTCTCTTTTTATGCGCTCGCTGCAGGCGCCGTCTGCAAGTGTATAATTTCGGTCGTATGTAAATTGGACGCTTGTGCGTTCTGCCCATAACAAGAAAGGTCGCTATGCCTACCATTTCTACCGCCGACTTCAAGAACGGCCTCGGTCTCCGCATTAAGGACAAGGTCTACACCATTGTCGAGTTCCAGCATGTCAAGCCGGGCAAGGGCGGCGCGTTTGTGCGCTACAAGACCCGCGACATCAAGAGCGGCCGCGTCGTCGAGAACACCTGCAACGCCGGCACCAAGTTCGAGAGCGTCATGCTCACCACCCGTGAGTTCCAGTACCTCTACAACGATGGCGCCGACTACATCTTCATGGACAATGAGACCTATGAGCAGGTTCCTGTTCCCGAGGACATGGTGGGCGAGAACTCCAAGTGGCTGCGCGAGAACGACATTTGCCAGCTGCTCTTCGCCGACGATGAGCTCATGGGCGTGACCCCGCCGATGTTCATCGAGACCACCATCGTCCAGACCGACCCGGGCTTTAAGGGCGACACCGTCCAGGGCTCCACCAAGCCGGCCACGATCGACACCGGCGCTGTCATCCAGGTCCCCATGTACCTCAACGAGGGCGAGGTCATCAAGGTTGACACCCGCGACGGCAAGTTCGTCTCCCGCGTCTAGCAACCAACTCTTCTAGGAGGACTCATGCCCCAGGAAATCAAGATTGACGGCATCGGCATTTCGCCCGATGTTCTGACCGCCATCGTCTCGCGCGCCGTGTCCGATGTCGAGGGCATCGCCTCCGTTGGCGTCAAGGACCTTGCCACCAACCTTGTCTCCATGATGCTCTCGTCTAAGGCCCCGGCTTCCGAGCCGGCGGTCGAAGCCGAGGTCGTCGGCGACAAGCTCGCACTCACCGTGCGTGTCGTGGTGTTCTTTGGCTATCCGTTCAAGAAACTCGCCGAGGCCGTTCGCGCCGCTGTAGTCGCCGCCATCGATGCCCAGGTGGGTGTCGAGGTCGAGCGCGTTGACGTTTGCATCGACGGCCTCGTTTTCCCCAAGGAGTAACCTTTGAGCCTTAAGGTTTATCGCGGGCGCACGCTTGCCCGCAGTCAGGCGCTGCAGCTGCTGTTCCAGGCCGAGGCCACGGACAGCCCGCTCGAGCGCGTCCTCGAGGGCGATTTCCTGATCTCGAAGGGCCCCCTCGACCCCTATGCTCTGGAGCTGTGCCGCGGTGCCTACGAGCATATCGATCGCATCGACTGTGCCCTGCGCGCCGTCGCCAAGAACTGGGATCTTATGCGCATGCCCGGCGCCGACCGCAATCTGCTGCGTATCGCCGTCTACGAGATGCGCTTCCTCACCGACGAAGAGGTCTCGGACGCTATCGTGATCAACGAGGCCGTCGAACTTGCCAAGGCCTATGGCACCGACCAGTCCGCCTCGTTTGTCAACGGCGTGCTGGGCAAGATCGCTCGCAGCGAGGAGCTGCCGGGCGAGGACCTGTACCAGGAACTGCTGGCCGAGGATCGCGCTCGCGAGGAGGCCCAGGCTGCTGAGGCTGCCGCCAAGGTCGCTGCCGCTCAGGCTACCGCCGGTGTACTTGCCGAGGATGTGGACGCTGCTGAGGCCGTCGAGGCCGACTCCGTCGAGGAGTAGCCATGCCAGAGGGTTCTGTCCGCAACTTTGACGAGATCTCGGACCGTCTGGACCAGATCATTGCTACCGTTCGCTCCAAGGATACGTCCTTGGAGCGTTCACTCGATCTGTTTGACGAAGCGATTGAGCTGGGCTCCCGCGCGGTCGATATGGTCGACAAGTTTGAGCTGACGCCGCGTGAGGCCGATAAGCTCGAGCAGGAATACGATGAGGATGCGGCAAACGAATCCCAGGATAGCTAGCCGCATCTCCGGATACGAATGGTTGATGGCATTCATGAAACGCGTGCGTCTTGATGACGAACTGATTTCACAGGGCATCTGCGCCGATCGCGCGGATGCCCTTCGCACTCTTATGGCCGGCTTGGTTTCGAGCGGCGGTGAGCGTTTGGCCTCTCCGGGGCTCAAGGTGACGCCGGGCCTGCCGCTGCACGTTAAGGGGCGCATTCCGTACGTTGGGCGCGGCGGCCTTAAGCTTGAGGGTGCGCTCGATGCGTTTGGTATCGACCCCACGGGCCTTGCCTGCCTGGACGTAGGCTGCTCTACCGGCGGCTTTACCGATTGCCTGCTTAAGCGCGGAGCTGCGACAGTTGTCTCGGTGGACGTGGGTCGCGCCCAGTTCGATTGGTCGTTGCGTCAGGACGATCGCGTGACGCTGCATGAGCGCACAAACGTGACGCAGCTGCCTGAGCTTGGCTATGCCGGCGCTATCGACCTGGCTGTGTGTGACGTCTCGTTTACCAGCATCGCGAACATTATCGATGCGGTGCTGGCGTGCCTGGCGCCTACGGGTGCATTCTGCACGCTCGTAAAGCCGCAGTTTGAGGCTCCGGCGGCGCTGGTGGGCGAGGGCGGAATTGTGACCGACCCCGCCGTGCGCCGCGGTACACTCGTTGCGGCAGTTGAACTCTTTGCTGCCAAGGGGCTGTTCCCGGTCGATGTGTACGTGTCGCCCATTCATGGTGCCAAGGGAAACGTTGAGTTTTTCCTGTACGGCACGAGGTTTGCCCCCGGCGGACGTACCGACGATGAGCTGCAATCCCAGGTATCGGTTTTGAGCGAGAAAGCTGCAACGCTATGAAGGTCTTTCTGGTTCCTAATTACTACAAGCAAGAGGCCGTCGAGAGCGGTCTGATGCTCGAGCTTTGGCTGACGCGCCAGGGCTATGAGGTCGCATGGGCTGCCGACCAGCGATCGAAGATTCAAAGCACGCCTGATATTGACGGCTCCGATCTGGTCATTACGCTCGGCGGCGACGGCACGCTGCTGCGCGCTGCCCGCATCCTCAACCATCGCGAGATTCCTATCCTCGGTCTTTCCTATGGTCACCTGGGCTTTTTGACGGCCGCTAGCCCCGAGGAGCGTGACATTTTGCAGGTTGTGAGTGATGCCCTGTCCGGTGAGCTGCACGTGAGCCGTCGCGCCACCATCGCCGCGGATATCGTGTCCGTGCGCGAAGACGGTACGAAGGATGTCGTTCGCACCTTCGCCCTCAACGACATGGCGCTTACCCGCGGTCCGCTGTCCGATATGGTCGAGTTCGACATCACGGTGTCGGGCCACCATATCGATCGACTGCGCGGTGACGGTGTCGTCGTTTCGACGGCGACCGGCTCCACTGGCTATGCACTATCCGCAGGCGGCCCCATCGTGAGCCCCGACTATACGGGCATGGTCTGCGTACCCATTGCGCCGCACACCATTCAGGCCCGTGCCTTCTTGACTTCGCCGAGTGATGTCGTCGAGATCTTTATGTCTGATGATCGTCCGAGCGTTCCGGCGATCGCTATCGATGGACAGTTTATTACCTGTGATGGCACCGTTGAGAGCGTGGCGGTGCGCCGCGGGCCCGGAGATGTGTTGCTGCTGGATTACGGCCCCGAGAGTTTTTACAACTCGGTGAGCCGCGTATTCTACGGAGTCCGTCATGATCGATGAGCTGCAGGTTTCTAACATTGCACTCATTCGCGAGGCGACGCTGGTGCCGAGTGCCGGCCTGACTGTCCTGACCGGCGAGACTGGCGCCGGCAAGACCGCGCTGCTCTCGGCCCTCAAGCTTATTTTGGGCGAGCGCGCGGATTCGTCGACGGTGCGCGAGGGTGAGGCGCTGGCGAGCGTCGAGGCGCGGCTGTTCGACGGTCCACACGACACGGAGGGTTTCACCGTGCAGCGCAGCCTTTCTGCCGAGGGCCGCAGCCGAGTGAAGATTGACGGCCGCATCGCCAGTGTGCGCGAGCTTTCGGAGTGCGTTGGTGTGATGATGGATCTGTGCGGCCAGCACGAGCACCAGCGCTTGCTCGATCCGGCGCATCACGTTGCGATGGTCGATGCATGGGCAGGGCGCCCGGCACTCGAGGCGCTGGATGCGTACCGTGCCTGCTTTAAAGCATCGCGCGCTGCCGCCAAGGAGGTTCGCCGTGTGGAGGAAGCCTCACGTGCGCAGGGGAGTCGCGTCGAGGAGGCGCGCTTTGCCCTCGAGCGCATCGGCGAGGTCGACCCCAAGCCGGGCGAGTATGAGGAGCTCGAGGAACTGCTGCCGCGCTCCGAACATGCCGAGGTACTGGTTGCCACGGCTAACGATGCCCATGCATCGCTTGCCTCTGAAGGGGGAGCGCTCGATGCCGTGAACAGCGCCGTGGCAGAGCTTTCCCGAATGGCTACCGTCGATCGCAAACTGGGCGACATTGCCGATGCGCTTTCGGATGCCTGTATCTCCCTTGAGGATTGCGCGAACGAGCTTCGTGCCTATCGTGATGGCGTCGCCTTCGACCCGCGCGAGCTCGCTCGCATGCGTGAGCGGTATTCCGACCTCAAGGGCCTGTTGCGTCAGTGGGGTCCCACCATGGACGATGTTTTTGCCATGCGCGATCGCTCGCAAGAGCTGCTGTCCCTGGTCGATGATGGCGATGAGCAGATCAAAAAGGCGCGTGAGGCACTCGGGAGCGCCGAGCGCGAGTTGTTTGCCGCTGCCAAGGCACTTAAGCGCGCTCGCAATTCGGCGGCCCCTCGCTTCTGCCACGAGGTTGGCCGCCAGATGGCTCGCCTGGAGATGGGCGGCGCCGAGCTCGTCTGGGAGTCGCGCGATCTTCCCCGTGCTGAGTGGACGCCGGCGGGTCCTTCGAGTTACGAGCTTTTGTATCGCAGCGGTGCCGGCTTGACGCCGCGTCCCCTGCGCCGCATTGCGTCGGGCGGCGAGCTCAGCCGCGTTATGCTCGCGAGCAAGGTGGTCTTGGGTAATGCTGACGGCGTCGATACACTGGTATTTGACGAGGTCGATGCCGGTGTCGGCGGCTCCACGGCTCGTGCTCTTGCTGGTGTGCTGGTCGATCTTGCCGCTACGCATCAAGTGATTGTCGTAACCCACTTGGCGCAAGTCGCCGTCATGGCCGACAAGCATTATGTTGTCAGCAAGGAGCCGGGCGATGTTCCCCAGACGCATTTGGACGAGGTAACCGGCGAAGCGCGTACCGCCGAGATCGCCCGCATGCTCAGCGGCGATCAGTCCGAGGCAAGCTTGGCCCACGCAAAGCAGATGCTCGAAGAAGTTCGAGGCTAGGTCGTATCAGCGGTGTTGGTGGGACAAAATAGACTGAAATTTTTGTCCCACTATGCGTTTTACTCAACGACCTTGTCCGGCTGGATGAGCTCCTCGTAGTAGCTGATATGTTCGCGAGCGTCTTCAATCTCGGGCAGCAGGAAGTTGTAGATAACTTCGATGATCATCGTGGCGCTGATCTTGGAGAACGCAAAGTCACCCGTCGTCAGCAGCGCCTCGTGGTTGACGGTATTAAAAGTGTAGTCTGCCAGGCGCGCGAGTGGAGACTTGCTGTCGCTGCTGATGACGACTACGGTGGCACCGCAGTCGCGAGCTGCTTTTGCCATGCGATTCAGTCGACGCGACTTGCCAGAGTTCGAGATCAACACGATAACATCACCAGGGCGCAACGTGAGCGCGAAACCAATCGAGGTCTCGCTGATGGTGCTTGCCATGCAGCGAAGGCCCAGCTGCGAAAACTTAAATGTCGCATCGAGCGCGACCGCGTTCGTATTGCCCACGGCGGCGAACTCAATAACGCCGGCATTCTTAAGCGCGTGCACAACTGCGGCCAACGTGTCGTGATCAATGCCGTCGATGGTCGCATTAAGCTCACTCACCTTGGCGGCGAGGATATTTTTAAGGCTCTGCTCCATGTTGTCGAGCGAGACCTCGTCGGTCAGGCCCTCGTTGCGCTGACTCTCCAAGTCGCGAGCCAACGAAAACTGAAAGCTGCGGAAGCTGCCAAAGCCCAGCTTGCGGCAGAAGCGCGAAACCGTCGCCTCGGACGTGGCAGCGGCTCGTGAGAGCTGGGCGGCCGTCAGGCGCGGCGCCTCGGACTGGTGCTCCAATATATAGTCGACAATGCGCTGCTCGGAATCGCTGTACCCTTTGTGTGTGCTAATAAGGGAGAGCGCGCTCTTGCTGCTATCGGTCATGGATGGCTCCTGGTTGGCATGAAAATCGGACTTGTTTTGTACTGTCATAGTATAGGGGGATTTTCAATTACAAGATACACCTTGCCGTTTCAAGTGTTGATGGTAAACTTTCACCTACCGTTTACGGTTATGAAAGAACCTTTCACCGGAGAATTGGGACATTTTCCTTTCCGCGAAAGCGCTGGGTTGGTATCTTTCAGTTGTGGAAAAGCGCGCAAGGACGCGCGTGTAGGGGAGCGCCTGCGGGCGCAGTACTCAAGAAGGAGGGACACATGGCTAAGTTTGACATCATCGCCGCGACCGGTTGCCCGACCGGCATTGCGCACACCTTCATGGCGAAGGAGGCGCTGGAGAAGGCTGCTGCCGAGCGAGGTCTGACCATTAAGGTCGAGACTCATGGCCAGGTCGGTGTCGAGAACGAGCTCACGAAGGGTGAGATCGCCGGTGCCAAGGCCGTCGTCGTCGCAGCCGATAAGGATGTCCAGGCGGAGCGTTTCGCCGGTAAGCCCATGGTTTCCGTCGGCGTTTCCAAGGCCCTGTCCGTCGAGGCTGCCGGTAAGCTGATCGACCGCGCTCTCGCCGCCAAGGGCGACGGCTCGGTTGCCGCCGCTGCCGATGTCGAGGACGAGGTCGAGGAGAAGGAGTCCTTCGGCCACATCATCTATAAGCACCTTATGAACGGCGTCAGCCACATGCTGGTCTTCGTCGTCGCCGGTGGTGTCCTGACCGCCGTTTCGTTCCTGTGGGGCATCACGTCCTTCGATTCGACGGCTGCCGATTACAACAGCTTTGCCGCTATGCTCAAGATCATCGGCGGCATTGCTATGAACCTCATGGTTCCCGTGCTTTCCGCCTACATCGCCGAGTCCATCGGCAAGCGCCCGGCGCTCGTCCCCGGCTTCGTTGCCGGTATGATCGCCATCCAGGGCCTGCCCGTTAACGCCGAGACCGGCATGATCGACGCCGGCGGCGCCGGCGTGGGCTTCGGCTTCCTGGGCGGCATCGTCGGCGGCTTCCTCGCTGGCTATGTCATCCTGCTGCTCGAGAAGGTCTTCTCCAAGCTGCCCAAGAATCTGGACGGCCTCAAGGCTATCTTCCTGTACCCGCTGTTCTCGACCGCCATCGTCGGCCTGGTCATGCTCGGCATCTCCGGCCCCATGGCTGCCATCAACACCGCCATGATGGACTTCCTCAAGGGTCTGTCTGCCTCTGGCGCCATTGTCCTGGGCCTTGCCATCGGCTGCATGTGCGCCGTTGACATGGGCGGCCCGGTCAACAAGGCTGCTTACGTCACCGGTACCGCTATGCTCACCGAGGCCCTGGCCGCCGGTGTCGGCACCGACACCTACAACTTCGGCACCAACTTCATGGCTGCCGTCTCCGCCGCTTGCATCGTTCCGCCGCTGATCACCACCTTCGCCGTCGTTGTCGGCAAGAAGTACTTCAGCCAGGAGGATCACGACGCCGGTATCGTCAACCTCATCCTTGGTTGCACCCACATCACCGAGGGCGCCATTCCGTTCATGACCAAGAACATCTGGCCCGTCATGCCCATCATGATGCTCGGTTCCTCCATCGCCTCGATCCTGACCATTATGTTCAACGTTCACGATCCGGCGCCCCACGGTGGCTTCCTGGTCCTGCCTGTTGTCGAGAACGGTCCGCTGTGGGTCCTCGCGATCCTCATCGGCGCTGTGGTCGGTGGCATCCTGTTCGTGGCCTTCAAGAAGTATGACTTCGAGAAGAACCAGAAGGCCGCTCCTGCAGCCAAGCCGGTTGAGGCCCCCAAGGCTGCTGCCGTCGAGGCCCCTAAGGCCGAGGCTGCCGACTTCGTGAAGGTCGAGAACGTCTTTGTCGCCGAGGACTTCGCTTCTCGTGACGAGGCCCTGAGCTTCGTTTCCAATCAGGCCGTCAAGGCCGGTGTCGCCAACGACGCCGACGCTGTGATGAACGCCTTCCTGGCCCGCGAGGCCGAGGGCACCACGGGCATGATGGAGGGCTTCGCCATCCCGCATGCCAAGTCCGACGCCATTTCCGAGGCTGCCGTCATCGTCGTCAAGGACGAGTCCGGCGTGACCGGTTGGGACACCATGGACGGCGCTCCCGTCAACGTGGCCATCGCCCTGCTCATCCCGGGCGCCCAGGCTGGTACCACGCATCTCAAGATCCTGTCCAAGGTCGCCGAGGCGCTCATGGACGAGGACTTCCGTGGCACCGTCAAGGGTTCCACCGACGCCGCCGAGATCGCCAAGACGATCAACGCCCGCCTGGTCTAATCCCACAGTACGCGAATAACATCGCCCCCTGTAACAAAGGCGAGGACTCCCTACGGGTCCTCGCCTTTTTTCATACCACCCGGCACTCAGGGATGTTCCTTTCCTGCCGGCACCCCGGGACACTCCTTAGTCCCCAACAGGGCATAAATAGCCCTCATCGACTGAATCACCCACGCGAACAATAATTCAGCCAGAATTCCTTTTGCACGATATTTCCTGGACGGAAGCATGTTCCCGCAGCTCGCCTGCCGGGCGGGGCGGTTAAGTTTGTCGCGAGTTCCGCACGCAAAGGAAAGCACTTAATGTGCTTTCCG
>CAUCNB010000019.1:0-31206 GCA_958444075.1 uncultured Collinsella sp.
GGTGATACTTCCAATGCGTCTGGCGGTGGCCAGTCGTCTGATGGAGCCTCATCCTCTAATGGTGGAAACGCCTCCTCGGGCGGCCAGAGCGGCTCGCAGGAGTCCAGCTACATAACAGTGACGGTTTCGGTCACATCGAGCGCTGTGGGCAATCCTGTGTCTTCTGGTGGCACCTTTACCTTTAACGAAGGCGCTACCGTCTACGATGCCCTGTGCGCGCTGGGCCTTTCTGTCAACGCACATGGCTCGTCGTACGGCACGTATGTCTCCGCGATTGGTGGTTTGGCGGAGAAACAGTACGGCGGTACGAGCGGCTGGATGTACTCCGTCAACGGCACAACGCCCATGACGGCCTGCAGCAACTACGTTCTCTCCAACGGCGACAACGTGGTCTGGTATTACGTTACAGGCTAGAGGCCTCGACATAGCGCGCCAGACGGGCGGTTCGGACAAACATCCGGGCCGCCCGTTTTCATGCGAATGGGACCGGGCCGCCCGGTCTCTCGGCAAACAAAAAACCGGTTGGAATGGGAATTCCAACCGGTTATACATTCAAGCAAATAGCGAATCGACTACGACCGTGCGCCCTCGAGGAAGAAGCGACGGCTGAAGTAGTTGTACCAGGTGACGAGGAATGTGGCGATGGCCTTCATGGCCTGGTAGCCGATGCTCAAAAACGTGACGCCCACAAACATGTATAGGTCGTTGAGGCCCAGGCCGATCACCGACAGGATGGTGAAGATCGTGAACTCGCGCTTGCGGCTCATGCCCTCGCGGTGGTCGAACACATACTTCATGCTGAGCCAGTAGTTGACCACGACGGACGTGGTAAACGAGACCGTGGTGCTCATCAAAAAGTCGAGGTGAAACAGCTCGACGAGCGCAATGAGCATACCCCAGTCGATGCCAAAGGAGATAAGACCCACGACAGCGAACTTGAGGAACTGCTTGGTATGAGGTTGTGCCAGTGCCTTGCGCACGTAATCACATCCAATGCGTTGATGAATCGAGCAGAGGATACTTTAGAGCTTTTGCAAGGGAAACGTAAGGTCTTTGCCAAGAACTATACGAACTCGCCAAATTATCAAGTGCTAATCCGCAAACGTTGAAAATTTGCCCGTAAACGAGCAATGCCCACGAACAACACAGCGCTCGACGCGCGTCATCTGTGGGCATTGTAAAGCTGTAAGGTTGCGAGTTACTTGGTCTCGTCGCCTTCCAGGAAGATCTTTCGGGTCACAAAGTTGTAGACCATGACAAGCGCGGTGGCGCAAATCTTGGCGATATTGGCCTCGAGCCCCAGGCCGGCGTTGAGCGCCAGCACGATGCCGTCGTTGAGTCCCAAACCGATCACAGACAGCACGACAAAGATAATGAACTCGCGGCGGCGGCTCATGCCCTCCTTGTGCGCAAACACGTACTTCATGCTGGCGAGGTAGTTAAAGATGAGTGAGATGATAAAGCCGCTGGTGTTGGCGATTAGGATGTTGAGGCCCAGACCGTAGTGGAGCAGATTCATAATGCCAAAGTCGATGACCGTGGCAATGACGCCGACGACGCCAAACTTCATGATCTGCGCAAGGAGCTTTTGCATGGTACCTGCCTTATGGTGGCGCCGGGGCGCCGCGGGGATGACAAACTCAGCAAGTTTAGCCAATCCCCACGGGTGGTGCTAGGCGCGCTCCTCGATAGCACCGTTTCTATATGCATCGAGCAGCTGGCGCAGGTCCTGGATCTGGCTGCGGATCTTGGCGCCGGAATCGGTGTCGCTCACCATGCGGCGACGGTCGGCCTCGTCAAAGCGGTTGGTCTCGCTTTCGATATCGACGTTGCGGGTGAGTGCCTCGGCAACCGTCGTAAAGGCCCGGTGCGACTTGAGGCGGCAGCCGCGCGAGCTCGAGATGAGCGTATAGCCGGCGATACCCGTCTTGGGATGGTAAGCGCGGCAGAAGCCGCCATCGATGACCAGCAGCTTGCCCTCGGCGCGGATGGGCTGCTCGCCCTTGGTGGTTTTAACGGGCGTGTGGCCGTTGATGATGTGGCCAGTCGGTGAACATGCCATGGGCGTGACGCCAAACTCGCGCATGATGTCGTCGCAGACCGAGGGCGACTTGGTAAGCGTAAAGTACGGGTCCATCGGCTCGACCCAGGTGCTCTTATCGGCGATATAGGCGCGCTCAAAGGTACGCACCAGGCGTCCGCTGGCGGGTGAGTTAAAGCCAATCCACAGGTACCACATCCAGTCGAGAGCGTCGCGGTCGCCCACACGCCAGGCGCGGCGGGCGATGTAGTCGCAAAAATCGAGATAATCGCGGCCAGTGTGCCAGGTGCCCAGGCAGTTCATGCTGCTAATGGTGCCGTCTTCGTTGAGTGGCACGCAGCCATGGAACAGCAGGTTGCCGTTGGCAACCTTGTACATCGAGCCGTGGGAATAGAGGAAATCGATATGGCGATGCAGGTGATCGGCGGTGACAAACTCGGACACGAGCTTGTCGATGATGTGCTGCTCCTGAGACGTGAGCGTATAGGGGTCCGCCGGGTCGACGGTGGGGAAGTCGTTGGTCGTGAGCGGCCACACGCTGCCGTCGGCGAGCGTGACCGTGCCGGTGTCGTGTTCGATCTTGTCGAGTAACAGGCGGTCGGTCATGTCGAACTCGGGATGGCGCTGGATAATCTGGCCCTCGAGCTTAAAGAGCAGCACGTTGATGGCCTTGATCAGCGGGGTGATGGACTCGCCGGCGGTGTAGGTGGCATCAGCAAAGGCGACAAGTTCACGCAGCGAGATGCCGTAGTCGTTCTCCAGGATCTCGTAGTTGTCGTAGCGTAGGTTGTTGCGCAGCACCGTGGCGATGCAGGCAGGTTCACCGGCCGCAGCGCCCATCCACAGCAGGTCGTGGTTGCCCCACTGGATGTCGAGTGAATGGTAGGTGAGCAGGCGGTCCATAATCTTGGCCGCGCCGCCACCGCGGTCGAAGATATCGCCCACCAGGTGCAGGTGGTCGACGGCCAGGCGCTTGATGAGCGAGGCGAGCGACTCGATAAAGTCGTCGGCGCTGGCGGTCTCTAGGATGGACTCCACGATGCGCTCGTGATAGCGCACGCGATAGTTGTTCTCGTCCGGATGCGTGTGTAGCAGCTCGTCGATGATGTAGGCGTAATCGCGTGGGATGGCCTTACGCACCTTGGAGCGCGTATAGCGGCTCGAAAGCGAGCGGGCGACCATGATGAGCTGGTCAAGCATCGTCTTGTACCAGGTGGGCGAGTCCTCGCGCTGGCTGCGGACCAGCTCGATCTTCTCGCGCGGGTAGTAGATGAGCGTGCACAGCTCGCCCTTCTCGTCAAAGGAGAGCGTTTCGCCAAAGATTTCGTCGACATGCTCGCGCACGACGCCCGAGCAGTTGTTGAGGATGTGCATAAAGGCTTCGTACTCGCCATGCACGTCGCTCATAAAATGCTCAGTGCCTTTGGGCAGGTTGAGGATGGCCGAGAGGTTGATGATCTCGGTAAACGCGGATTGCTCGGTGGGAAACTGTCTCGACAGCAGGCGCAGATACTTGAAGTCTTGCGGATTGCGATCGAATGCGACCATGAAACACCTTCCGATAGGGCTGGTAAAACTGATAAACAGCGTAAAACGTTTATCAGTATGCGCCGCTTTTGTTTCGATTGGGGATGGGCGGCCGAATTGTTAGCCGAACGGTTTGGTAAATCGATTTAGTGGAGGTAGATATGGCGGTTGAGTGGAGACGATAGAGGGTGTTTTCTCAGATATTTATGCGTGGGGTCGGTGGAAACGATGGTGGTAAAGATGTTCGCTATTTTTGGTTCGATTTGGTAAATAGTGGACATATGTACCGTATGTAGGCTCACTGTGCGATAATTTGCGCAGCAATGAGTAAGGAGCCTCATATGAGTGATTTTGTCCTGACCTGTGAATCCGCCGCCGATCGAACTCGGGAGTTCTTTGAATCGCGCAATATCCCTGTCGTGTGTTTTCATTACGAGATCGACGATGTTGTCTATACGGACGATCTGTATCAGTCGATTACGCCGGACGAGTTTTTTGCCCAGATTGCCGCAGGCGCCATGCCCAAGACGTCTCAGGTGAGCGTGGGTGAGTACGAGGAGTTTTGGGAGCCGCTTGTTGCCGAGGGTAAAGACGTGCTGCACCTGACGTTGTCGTCGGGTATTTCGGGTACGTATGGCTCGGCTTGCGTTGCGGCGCAGATGCTCGCGGATCGCTATCCCCAGGGCGGCAAGGTGCGCGTCATCGATTCGCTGGCGGCGTCTTCGGGCTTTGGCCTGCTGGCGGAATGTGCCGCCGACGTGCGCGATAGCGGGGCTTCACTCGACGAGACGGCTGCCTGGATCGAGGAGCACAAGCTCAACCTGCACCACTGGTTCTTCTCGACCGATCTGTCGAGCTACCTGCGCGGCGGTCGCATTTCGGCTGCGAGCGCGATCATCGGCACGGCGCTTAAGATTTGCCCGCTTATGACGGTCGATTGCGAAGGTGGGCTGTCGCCACGTGAGAAGATTCGCACTAAGAAGCGCGCGATTTCCGAGATGGCTAAGACCATGATGGCACACGTGCAGGACGGTGCGGATTATTCGGGTAAGTGCGTCATGTCGCACTCGGCGTGCCGCGAGGATGCCGAGGCAGTTGCGGCGCTGATCGAGGAACAGATTCCGCAGCTTAAAGGCAAGATTGAGATCAATAACATCGGTACTCTGATTGGCTCGCATACCGGACCTGGCACGGTGGCGCTCTTCTTTATGGGCGACAAACGCGTGGATTAATTTGCCCCATCACATCGCTGCATGATTGCTCAAACGAAAACGGCCCGCCTCACGTTTGTGGGGCGGGCCTTGCTGTTGGGGTTAGCGTTTCTTTCCGCGGAAGAAGAAGCCGTGCAGTGACGGCTTGAGGCCGCGGTTGGCGCGATGCTCCTCGACGCGCTCGTGGATCGAAGCGACGCGCTCGATGACTTCGTCGGGAATCGGCACGTCGGGATTCATGTTCTCGACCTGACTGACCTCGGCGGCGGCAACCTGGTCGATAATGGGTACATCGTCGTGCGAGATGACGGGCGTGGCGTCTTCCTTCATCTTGCGGTAGCGCTGCATCATGTCGGTCTGTAGCTGCTGGGCCGAAGGCGGCGTCCAGATGATGGCGTTGGCGCCGGCGGCGATGGTTTCACGGATGCTCTCGGGCGTCTTGCCGCCCGGCGCGATGAGCGGCAGGTTGGGATAGTGCTTGCGCAGCTCGCGTAGGACCTGGGGCGTGTTCTTGCCGGCGGCGATGTTGAGAATCTTGGCTCCAGCGCGCACCTTGGCGTGGGCATCGTCGTCGCAGCGAACGACCGTACCGATGACGGGGATGTCGGCAATGTTAGTGATGTGCTCGACCATTTCGGCGGTGGCGGGGGAGTTGACCACACAGCCCGCCGCGCCCTGCATCTCGGAGACGGCTGCCATCTGAACGGAGCGCTTGCCGGTGGTGGTGCCACCGCCCACGCCTACGAAGACCGGGCACTCGGCGACGGTCAGCAGCGCCTGCGTAATGGCGGGCTGCGGCGTGAAGGGGTAAACGGCAAAGACGGCATCGGCGTTGGAGTTGCGGATGACCGCGACGTCGGTGGTGTAGATGAGCGATTTGATACGACGGCCGAAGAGCGTGAAGCCGCTGGCTTCCTCAATCTCGTCAGGCATGCGAAGGGCCGCCTTGCGCAGGCGCCCGTCGATGGGCAGCGGCTCCATGGGAAGCAGTCCGTTGGGGGTCACGGCTACCTGGGGTTCGGTGAACTCGTCTGCGAGCTCGACCTCGGAGAAATCGACCGAGGCGACGATGTCCTCGTGAACCTCGGCGGGCACATCGATGGGGGCTTGGTCGTTTGCCGCGGCAGGCGTGTCGAAGGAGCTGGTGCCGACGAAGGCGTCGACGCGCTCATTTAGATCGTTGAGGGTATCCATGGAAGCTCGATTCTATGTGATGACGGCCGGCGCGATGCAGCCGGAATTGCGAATGCTAAATCGTTTGACGAGTTGATTTTTCCCCGCCGCGCCATCCGTTAGACCGAAGGGCCGGCGAACGTGAAGGAGCTGTGGTGGCGGGTATTGAGGTGCTATCTTGAATGTCCCGTTTAAAAGAGAGGTGACGCGGTATGGAATTGACAGCAATGTTTGGCTCGATTGGCCTGTGTGTGGGCGCAATCGTTGCCGCCGCGGTCATCTACTTTGTGGTCACGGCCATTAAGGGCAAAAGGGCCGAACGCAAGGAGCGCGCGATGCTTAAACAGCATCGCGACCAGCAGGGCAAACGCGCACGGAGATAGCTTGTTGAGTTTTGGATCCGTGCGCTAGCTGCGTTTTCGGATCAGGGCAATGTAGAAGCCCTCAAATTCGCGGCTGGACGGAATGGTGAGCGTGCCGGGCAGGCCGTTGGCGATGGCCGATACCTGACCCGCGGCAATGGCCTCGGTCAGGGCGTTGGACTCGATGTGCGGCTCCTCGCCAGCTTCCTGGGCGCGGCGTGCCTCACTTTCGTTTGGCGTGCCGTCGAGGGGGATGAGCTCGCAGTCCATATGCTTGTCGAGGGCCTCTTGCAGGGCGTCCTCGTTTTCCTGCGGCAAGATCGAACAAGTCGAATAGACGAGCGTGCCGCCCGGTTTGAGGGCTCCCATGGCGCGGTCCAGAAGTGCTCGCTGCGAGCGGGCACACTTGCTCAGCAACTGCTCGGTCAGGCCGCGCAGGCTTTTCTCGTTGCCGCTGATGACGGTGCCCGTGCCGGTGCAGGGAGCGTCGAGCAGGATGCGGTCAAAGCGGAAGAACTCGTCGAGCTCGCGTGCGTCGATGCGCATGACGGGCACGTTTTTTGCGCCTTGGCGGTGGAGGTTGGCTTCGAGCTTCTCGGCGCGGGGAATGCTCATCTCGCAGGCGGTAAGGTGCGCCTGTCCCTGCGTGAGGGCGGCGATCTGCGTCGTCTTGCCACCGGGGGCCGCGCACATGTCCAGGATGTCCTCGCCTACCTGAGCGCCCAGGACCAGCGGCGGCATCATGGACGACAGGCTCTGCAGGTAGATCTTGCCGTCGCGGTAGATGTCGAGATCCCACAGATCGGAAACCTGGGCCTCGGGCAGGATGAAGGCGTCTGGGTACCAGGTGACGGGGTTGTGAGCGATGCCGGCGGCATCGAGCGCCGCAGCGATGTCCTCGGCGGTTGCCTTGAGCGTGTTGGCGCGCAGCGTGACCGGGCGTGTGGCCGCGGCGCCGAAGCCCTCGATCATGAGCTCGGCATCGGCGGGCGCATAGGCGCCGGCGACCGTGTCGACCATAAAGCGCGGCAGGTCGGCGGCGCAAGGAAGGGCGGCAAGCTGGTCGGAAAGCTCGGTGGCGGCAAACTGCCTGAGCTTGAGCTCGGCCTTGACCTGCTTTTTCTGCCTACGACGACGCGGCTTGGACATCCGTCTTTCCTTCCCATTCCAAATTGACTACTTTCCGGGTACGCTGCTGCTGGCGTGCTTTAGTACTGGCTCTCGTGCTTGCTGAAGAAGTCGAAGCGCGGGGGCAGCGGCTTCACGCGGTGCTCGCCAGGCTTCTCGCCCAGGCTCTCCACAAACTCGTCCGTGGAGGCGAAGATGTTATCCCAGCTAAAGAAGGCGACCGGATCGACGTCGAAGTACTCGCAGATGAGCTCGCAGCCGGCAGGGACGATGCCGTGCATGAGCACCGTCGCCACGCGCAGCTCGGTAAAGGCGTCGACGAGGGCCTGCGTCATTGCGGCATTGGCCGGCTCGCCCTCGAGCTTGTTGGCGGCCTTGGAGGCATCGCTCCAGCGCTTGTTGGCGGCACGCAGGTAGTCGTCGCACACGGCGAGCGCGCGGTGCGTCTCGAACTTGTACATGGCCTGCTCAAAGGCAAGGGCAGCCTGCTCGGCGGCTTCGACCACGGTGTCAGAAGCGGCACCGGCGGGGATGCAGCCGTTGCGATAGGGACTCTCGTCGCCCTCCTTGACGGCGACGCCGTAGAAGCAGCTGCGGGCTAAGCGGTTGAACACGCCGGTCAAAAGGGCGCTCTCCTTAAGGGCGGGGTCGATGACGCGCTTGTCGTCGCAGGCGCGCACCTCGTTGCCGTCCTTGTCCTTGCCGGTCACGCGGGTGTCGTATGCCTTGGGGCTAAAGCTCACCGGCTTCTCGGACAGGCCGAGCGACAGCCAATGCGCGCGCATCTGCTCGCAGGTGTAGTGATTGAGCAGGTCGTCTGCCGGCGGGGGAGGCGTCTGCGAGGACGAGCTGGCCTTTTTGCCCATGTAGAGCAGGTGGTAGCAGGCGCTGACGGTGCTCTGCGTGAGGTCCCAACCCAGGGCCTCCCACATGGCGGTCTGCGCGATGCAGTAGAAGTAGATGTTGTCCTGACCGATGAACTGGTAGATCTGTGCGTCGTCCGAGCACCACCAGTCGCGCCAGTCGAGTGAGCTGTGCTGGTAGGCGGGCGCGGGGACCTGCGTGGAATCGGCGGCGGGCTCGCCCATGAGGGCGGCATCCTGGGCGGCGACACCCTCGGTCACGCCGGCGGCCTTGGCATCGCGTGCGAGTACGGTGCGGGTGTAGCTGATGGGCGCCCACAGGCTCTCGGGCCAGCACCAGCAGGTGACGTCGGAAACGCCGTCGACCTCGGGCACCGGAACGCCCCAGCCGATGTTGCCGGTGATGCGGAAGGGCACGAGCGCCTTACCGCTGCGGAAGCGCACGCCGCCGTTGGCGAGCACCGCGTGGGCGTCGTCGCGCTCTTTCCAGCTGGGGAAGGTGACGGTAAAGCTGCTCTTGTTGCCCTCGGGCTCCAGCACGGTGTGCTCGGGCAGCTGGTCCTCGACGGCGTCGAAAGCCTCACGGAACTTGTTCTGAATATAGAGTTGTGCCGGCAGCAGCCACTCTTCCATGGTTTTGGAGACCACGGAGCGAACCTGCGGGTTCTGGGCGAGCTTGGCGGTGTAGGTCTTCATAAAGTCGAGGTAGGCCGGAAGGTCGAAGTAGAGGTTGTCGACCGGGCGCAGCTCGGGCACCTCGCCGGTGAGCTGGCTCTTGGGCGCGATGAGCTCCTCGGGCTCAAACTGGTGACCCAGGTCGCACTCGTCGGCATAGGCTTTCTCGGACTTGCAGCCCTGAATGGGGCAGCGGCCGATCACCTGGCGGCCGTTGAGGAACGTGCCGGCCTTGGCGTCGTAGAACTGCAGCGTGGAGCGCTTTGAGATAGTACCCTGCTCGTGCAGGCGCTCGATAATCTCGGCGGTTACCTCGTTGTGAATCTGCGCAGCCGGCTCAAGACCCGAGCCGCCGTAGATGTCGCAGCTGATGTTGTAGTTGTTGAGGGTCGCGGCCTGGCGGGAGTGATTGGACTCGACATACTCGCCGATGGACTTGTCGTAGCCCTCGTTCTCCTTGAGCTTGCGGTAGCTCTCCATGATGGGCGAACCGTAGCAGTCGGTGCCCGAGGTGAAGATGACGTTTTCGCGGCCCAGGCGGTCGCGCAGGAAGCGGGCGAAGAAGTCGGCCGGGACAAAGACGCCGCCGACGTGGCCAAAGTGCAGACCCTTGTTGCCGTAGGGCTCGCCGGCGGTAACGATGGCGCGGCGCGGCCAGCTGGGACGGTCGTTCATGGAGTATTTGGATGCCATGGGACTCCTTCGCATATAGGTAAGAGCGCGGCCGGGCACGGGGTTCGGCGGCGCGGTGGTCAATTCGTGCATATCGTTCGACATTATCGCACATGCGGGCGGGTGCGTGGCAGGGGCGCTATCCTAAGATGCTATGAATGAGATTTCCAACATACATGCGTTTGAGGACGAGGATTTTCTACACGCTTGCTTCGTGTGGGGGATGGCCGTGATCGCAGTGTTTGCCGTGTGCCTGGTGCCGGTGTTTATGCTGTTGGGCGGGCCTGCGGACTTGGACGCGGCTGAGGCGGGCGGCTGGATGGCTGTCGTGGGCTGGATAGTCGGCTTGGCTGCGGTCTCAATGGCATCGTTTGCCGTGCACGAGCTGGTGCATGCGGTGTTTTTTAAGCTGCTGGCGCCTGCGGGCGCGCAGGTGACCTTTGGGGCGAATCGCGAGACGGCGATGATCTATGCCTGCGCCGAGGGCGTTGTGTATTCGCGCCGGCGGTACATGGCGGTTTGCCTGGCGCCGACGGTTGTTGTGACGACAGCGTTTGCCCTGGGGTTTGCGTTCTCGGACTATCCGCTGCTGTGCTACCTGGCGGCTGGTCTGCACTTGTCGGGCTGTGTGGGTGATTGGTATTACGTGCGGACCATTCTGCGCGACCGCCGTATCGTCGCCTGCGAGGATACGTCCTTTGGCGTGCGCTTTTTCGCAAAGTAGTCTTTTTGGGACGGGGCTATTTTAGCTGCCATGATGTCGGGGTGAGTTTTCTGGGACGGGGATGTCGATGAAGTCGTTGTTGCTGCATGCGTGCTGTGCACCATGCTCGCTTGAGCCGGTTCGCCTGCTGCGCGAGGAGGGGTTTGAGCCCACGATTTGCTGGACCAATCCCAATATTCAACCGCGCGATGAATGGCGGCGGCGTCTGGACGAGCTGCGCCGGTGGTGTGCCGATGGCGACATCGAGCTCATCGAGGCGGGGGAGGACCGCGAGCGCTGGGAGGCCGGCGTGGCCCCGCTGGGTGCCGATCGGCCCCGTCGCTGTCGCTCGTGCTATGCCTTGCGCTTGGCCGAGGCATGCCGCGTTGCCCAGGAGCGCAGGTTTGAATATGTGGGTACGACGCTCGCCGTCTCGCCGTATCAGCTGTTCGACACCTGCAATGATGTTTTGGAGCGTCTGGCTGCCGCCCGCGGTCTCACCCCGGTGATTCGCGATTTTCGCCCGTATTATCCCGAGGCTACGCGCCGTTCGCGTGAGCTGGGCATGTATCGGCAGAATTACTGCGGCTGCCGTTTCTCGGCGGTCGAGGC
Source organism: uncultured Collinsella sp. (assembly GCA_958444075.1). Classification (GTDB taxonomy): domain Bacteria; phylum Actinomycetota; class Coriobacteriia; order Coriobacteriales; family Coriobacteriaceae; genus Collinsella. The sequence goes on from CAUCNB010000019.1 coordinate 10,968, forward strand.
GGCCATGGATCGCGCCCGCATCCGCGACGAGCGCAAAGCCGCCAAAAAGTAGTTCGTTTGGGACGTCAGCCTGCTAGGATGTAGAGCGGACTTTAGCTATATAAGGAGTATCCGACGTGTCTATGCGTACCGATGATTTTGACTACAACCTTCCTGAGGAACTGATTGCCCAGGCTCCTGCCGAGCCGCGCGACTCCTGCCGCCTGCTGGTGGTGGATCGCAAAGGCTCCCAGGCGGGGAAGCCGCTGGAGCACGGCGGTACCGTTGAGCACCGCATCTTCCGCGACATTATCGACTATATCGAGCCGGGCGATGTGCTCGTCATCAACAAGACGCGTGTGATGCCGGCCCGCCTGATCGGTCGCAAGACGGGCTCGGGCGGCGTGGTCGAGACGCTGCTGCTCAAGCGCCGCGAGGACGTGGATCCGCTCGGCCATGTTTGGGAGTGCCTGGTCAAGCCGGGTAAGCGCCTGAAGCCCGGTGCTCAGATTGAGTATCGCGCCGGTGGCGCCCATGCGCCCGAGGGGGCTCCCGTGGTGCTGACGGCCGAGGTCATCGACTTTGTCACCGATAGCCGCGGAGGCCGTCTGGTGCGCTTTGAGCCGGCCGGCTGCAATGCCGCCGGCGAGCCGCGCACGCTCGACGAGGCCATTCATGCTGCCGGTCACGTGCCGCTGCCGCCCTACATTACCGATTACGAGGGCGATCCCGAGAAGTACCAGACCGTCTACGCCATGAAGGAGGAGCACTCGGCTGCCGCTCCTACGGCGGGTCTGCACTTTACCCCCGAGCTCATGGCCGCTATCGAGGCCAAGGGCGCGAAGTTTGCCGCCGTCGAGCTCGAGGTGGGTATTGATACCTTCCGTCTGGTGGAGGAGGACGACCCCACGCAGCACGTCATGCACACCGAGCGCTACCACGTGTCGCAGGAGGTTGTCGACGCCGTGCATAAGGCGAAGGCCGAGGGGCACCGCGTGATCGCCGTCGGCACCACCGCGGTGCGCTCGCTCGAGAGCGCCTTTGACGCTGAGGCACCGGTGTCCGATCCGGCCGTGACGGCGCGCTATTTTGAGGGCCGCGAGGATGGGGCCGATACGCTCGGCCGCGGCGACATCGTGGCGCGCGAGAACGCTACGACGCAGCTCTACCTCATGCCCGGCTCGACCTATCACGTGGTCGACGCGCTGATCACGAACTTCCACGTGCCGCGCTCCACGCTCATGATGCTCGTAAGCGCGCTTGCCACCCGCGACCAGATCATGGATGCCTACGCCGCTGCTATCGAAGAGCGCTACCGCTTCTTCAGCTTTGGCGACGCGATGCTCATTTTGTAGGTTACGGCGTTTTACAAACGCCGTAACCGGCCGACGCTGCAAACCCCCCTAAGCGGCAATCTGACGTTCAATCGTCGGGCATGACCAGAAGGTCAATGCCCCCCTCTTTCACGTCACCTTGCTCGCTTAGGGGCGTTTTCGCTGACTTTGCCAAAGCATCGGCAGGTACTCATTGGGGACGTACTTAAATGAGTGCCTGCAGAATGAGAGTGGATAATCTCCCGTTTTAGGCGTGTTTCTTCGTCAAAAGTGGGAGATTATCCACTCTCATTAGGTGGCACTTGGGGACGTTCCTTTTTTGCCGGCACCTGGGGACAGTCCTTGTAATCGTTGGGGAGTGGTTACTTGCTCGCGAACAGCCAGATCAAGATGATCACTAGAACTACGGCGACGATGCAGACGATGGCGCCGGTGAATTTGATGCGTGAGTCGCGGGTACGCTCGCGCACCGCGTCCTCGGTGGCCTCGAGCTGGGCGACTTCTCGCTCGGTCTCGGTGTGTTCGGCATTGTCTCGGGCCAAGGACCCTGCAAGCGACTCGGTGATCTCTGGGTGGTCGTGCACCTCGGTCGCCTGTTCGATGATCGACTGTGCATGTGCGGCATCTGCTTGGGCGTTGGCGATGGTCTGCTCCTGGTCGCGGCGCGCCTTGTCCTCGGCAGCGATCTTCTCGCGCAGTTCGCGCTGACGAGTCGCGGCGGCGGTCTTCGCCGTCTGCAGCTCGTCGCGCGCGGCATCGGCTTCGGTCGTCACGGCTTGGTGCGCGCGTTTTGCGTCGGCGATAGGGGCTTGAGCCTGCTCGACGGCCTGCTCGGCTGCGGCAAGCGAGTGCTCAAGGTCGGCGGTGATGCGCGGGACATCTTCTTCGGCTTTACGCAGGGCATCTGCCGTGTCGGAAATCTGCATCGAGAGCTCGCTGGTGCGCACCGTATAGTTGGCGGGATTTGCCGAGGGATTGCGTTGCAGCTCGGCATACTCATGACGCAGCGTCTCGAGCTGGGCGCGCGTGGCGTCGACGGTTTGTTGTGCGGCGGCAATGCCGGCGTCTCGCTCTGCCTTCACCTTGTCGCGGATGCGCTTGGAATCCTCAAGACGTCGAACGAGGCGGTTGCCGGTCTCGCGTGAGCTCGCCTCGCGGGCCTCCACGGCGTCGAGCGCGGCCTTCAGGCGGAGCTTAGTCGCGTCATCCTCTGTCTTCATTTGTTCGAGCTGACCCTTGAGCTCTGTCGCTTTGGAGGCGTGGACATCACGGTCAATCTCGGCGACCGCTGCAGTCTTTTGGGCCGTGGCAATCGCCTGGCGCTGGTCGGCGACGATCTGGTCGTAGCGGCCTGCGATATCCTGGCGCGTCTCGAGTTCCTCGGCCTGATCGGCAATGCGCTGCTCAAGTTCGGCCAGGTGGGCGCGGGCATCGGCAAGTGCCTTTTTCGCGGCGTTCATCTCGCGCATGGCCGAGGCGCCCTGGGCGATAAAGGTGCCCACGGCGTTCGCAGTGTTCGAGACAGCGGTCCCCAGATCGCGGCTCGCGGCGGGGGAGTGCGGGGCAGTCGGGCGAGCGGTGTCGGCAGCGTCCGCATCGGCAGTCTGCGGCACGGCGATATTGCCGGTACCGCCTTCGATCACAGAAAAGCCTGCTGCGTGCGGGTCGACCGCATCGGTGCCAATCGTGGGATGCTCGAGCTGCAGAAACGAGGGCATGGTGCTGCCCTGGTCGGCAACCGGAGTCTCGCCGGGTACGAAGGTCGAGGCTGCCTCGGCGGCCTCCTCTTCCTCGGCGTCAACGTCAGCGTCGGCCACGGCGTCTTTCATCGCTTTGACGGCATCCATCATGGAGTCCATGACGGCGTCGAGCTCTTCTTCCGAAGAAACCTCGATAGGGCCCGCAGCTTGCGGAGCAGCATCCTGTACGGGGCGGTCGTCCTGAGCGGGCGCATCGTCGTTTTGCTCGTCTGCATCTTCGGCGCCAGGGGTTTCCGCCGTAGCGCTTTCGTCCAAGAATGGGCCGTCGAGGTCAATATCATCGCAGGTCACAGCGTCGGCATCTGCAGTGACGTCTGCGGAATCATCAATATGCTGTTGAGTCTGGGGGTCCAGCTCGTCTGTCATAGGCATGTGCTCCTCATCGTTGTTTGTCACCCTATGATAAAGTCTCGCGCCGACATCCCGCGCGCTGCAGCAAAGTTTCAAAACGTGTTCGATGGCTCGTGTCGATAGCAAAAACTCGGCCACTTTATCCAGTTTGTACTTGACAATCCCTTCGCCGAAAGACGTTATGCCGTTCGCCTACCGAGGCCTTTTCTATTCACTTGAACACGCTAAAGTTGCATGTCAGCTTTTGGCGCGTGAAGTTGGATGCGCGCAGTCGACGGGCGGGCCCGTCGCGATTTGAAAGGACTTTGTATGGGACTTTTCACTGGTAAGACCGTGATCGTCACCGGCGGCGGCAAGGCCACGCTCAAGGACGGCTCCGCTGGCTCCATCGGTTACGGCATCGATATCGCTTTTGCCAAGGAGGGCGCGAACCTCGTCATCACCGGCCGCAACGTTGCCAAGCTCGAGGCCGCCAAGGAGTCTCTCGAGGCTGAGTACGGCGTTAAGGTTCTTCCTGTTCAGGCCGATGTCTCCGCCGGTCAGGACAACGAGGCCGTCGTGCAGAACGTTATCGACAAGGCGATTGAGGAGTTCGGTCGCATCGACGCCGTCGTTAACAACGCTCAGGCCAGCGCCTCGGGCGTGACCATCGCCGACCACACCATGGATCAGTTTAACCTGGCCATTTACTCCGGTCTGTATGCCACCTATCTGTACATGCAGAAGGCCTATCCGCACCTGAAGGAGACCAAGGGCTCCGTGGTCAACTTTGCTTCGGGCGCCGGCCTGTTTGGCAACTACGGCCAGTGCAGCTATGCTGCCGCCAAGGAGGGCATCCGCGGCCTGACTCGCGTCGCCGCCAACGAGTGGGGCAAGGACGGCATCAACGTCAACATCGTTTGCCCGCTTGCTTGGACCGCCGCGCTCGAGAACTTCCAAGATGCCTATCCCGAGGCGTTCAAGGCCAACGTCCACATGCCGCCGGCAGGCCACTACGGCGACGTCGAGAAGGAAATCGGCCGCGTTGTCGTTCAGCTCTGCGGTCCCGACTTTAAGTATATGAACGGCGAGACCGTCACCCTCGAGGGTGGCATGGGCCAGCGTCCTTAGGGGTTCCGCCGTTCTACCGAACGGCGGACCGGCCGACGCTGCGCGGTCACCAGAGCGACAACTTGTCATTCAAAGAGGGCGGCATGACCAGAAGGTCTATGCCGCCCTCTTTTCATGCCAATTTGTTCGCCCTGGTGACCGCTCGCTGACGTTGTCAAAACATCGGCGTTGCCAAAACATCGGCGTTGCCGTGGCTGGTAAATAGCTCCACTCATCGGGGGCGTACTTAAATGAGTGCCCGCAGAATGAGAGTGGATAATCTCCCGTTTTTGGGCTGTGCTTTGGGCAAAAGTGGGAGATTATCCACGCTCATCCGGTAAGCGTCCAAAAATCCACGCTCATTTGCCGTGTCCCTGCCGTATCCTCCTCGCACCAGTTTCTGTCGAGTCGGTGCTTCTTGCGGGTTGCCCGTATAATGGTTTGCGTATGAACCGCAACCAAGGAGTTCCAGTTTATGGACCAGAACCTTTTTAAATTCGACCTGATTGCCGAGGATCCGACGACGCACGCGCGCGCCGGCGTACTGCACACCCCGCACGGCGACATCGAGACGCCGATCTTTATGCCCGTGGGCACCAAGGCAAACGTCAAGGGCATTCCTACCGAGACTGTCAAGAAGCTCGGCGCCCAGATCGTGCTCGCCAATACCTATCATCTGTCCATGCGTCCCGGCGAGGATACCATCGCCGAGCTGGGCGGCCTGCACAAGTTCATGAACTGGCACGGCCCCATCCTCACCGACTCGGGCGGTTTCCAGGTCTTCAGCCACAACGATGCCGTCAAGCTCACCGATGAGGGCGTGCGCTTTATCGTCAACGATTACGACGGCCGCCACGTGTTTTGGACGCCCGAGGACAACATGGAAATCGCCATGAAACTCGGCTCCGATATCTGCATGCAGCTCGACCAGTGCCCGGGCTATCCCGCCACGCGCGCCTACGTTGAGCGCGCCGTTGAGCTGTCGAGCATGTGGGCCGAGCGCTGCTATAAGGCGCATACCCGCGATGACCAGGCGCTCTTTGGCATCGTTCAGGGCGGCATGCACCTGGATCTGCGCCTGCGTTCGCTGCGCCATCTGGAGGAGTGCGGCGACTTCCCGGGCTATGGTATCGGTGGCTATTCGGTGGGCGAGGATCACGAGACCATGTTCGAGACCCTGGCGCCGCTCGTGAGCGAGTACATGCCCAAGCATAAGCCGCGCTACCTGATGGGTGTCGGCAACCCGACCACGCTCGTGCGCGGCGTTGGCGTGGGCATCGACATGTTTGACTGCGTGCTGCCGACGCGCACCGGCCGTATGGGCACGGCATTCTCCAGCGAGGGTCGCCTCAACTTCCGCAACGCTCGCTTTGCGCACGACGACGGTCCCATCGATCCCACCTGCACCTGCCCGGTGTGCACGGGCGGTTACAGCCGTGCGCTCATCCGTCACATGGTCACGCAGAAGGAGATGCTCGGCGGCATTCTGCTTTCGATGCACAACATCTACTACCTGCTCAACCTTATGCAGCGGGCCCGCCAGGCCATTATCGAGGGCCGCTACGGCGCGTTCGTGAGCGACTGGATGAACAGCCCTGCGGCGGTGGATTACTAAGAGCAGCACGGGCGCTTGCAGAGCGCGGGCAACGGCAAGGGGCGAGCGCCGGCCGGTCATCACGTTTGCTAACACCGCTTGCGCGACCGATGACCGATAGCTTGCAAGCACTTGATGCATCGTGGGTACCATACCGAATAGTTGATGTTCGGGCGGGTGTTTGGCGCACAGCGTCGACCCCGCCCGTTTTTCTTTTTCTCGATAGGAGTACCCATGATTAAGAATGAGAACGTCGAGGGCGAGCCTGTCTACGACGAGACGTACCGCCGCGGCCCCGTGGTCATGCGCGGCCCCATGATTCCTAAGGACAACACCTACGCCAACCTGCTGGCGCCCGAGGACTCGACCGACTGGCTGCATGCCGACCCGTGGCGCGTGCTGCGCATTCAGGCAGAGTTTGTCGATGGTTTTGGCGCGCTTGCCGAGCTTGGACCTGCGGTGACCATCTTCGGTAGCGCCCGCACGCCCAAGACCGATCCGCTCTACAAGGCGGCGCGTACCGTCGGGCGCAAGATCGCGCAACGTGGCGTGGCGGTCATCACCGGTGGCGGCCCCGGCATCATGGAAGCGGCCAACAGGGGAGCGGCGAGTGTCAACGGCAAGTCAGTTGGCCTAGGCATTGAATTGCCGCACGAGCAGGGGCTCAATAAATACGTGAACCTCGGCATGGACTTCCGCTACTTCTTTGTGCGCAAAACCATGTTCGTTAAGTACAGCTCGGGCGCCATCGTATTTCCCGGCGGCTTTGGCACGCTCGACGAGATGTTCGAGGTTCTCACGCTGGTGCAGACGCACAAGGTCAAGCGCATGCCGCTCGTGCTGGTGGGCACCGAGTACTGGCAGGGCCTATTCGACTGGCTCAACGGCCCGGTGATGAGCACCGGTATGATTAGCCCGCTCGATCCGGATCTGGTACACATTACCGACGACCTCAACGAGGCCGTTGACATTGCGCTCAGCGGGCTGATGTAGATCAATCGTGCCCACGCGACATGAATACGCATGGCAATCTGATGTTATCTAACATCAGATTGCCATGCGTATTGGGTATACTGGTGTAAAAGACGAGGGCGAGGAGGTCGCAAATGTCTACAGCAACAGTTAAGCCTACGACGGTTCGAATCGAAGAGGGGCTCAAGGAGCAGGCGACTGAGTTCTTGGATTCGGTCGGCCTCAGCCTCAATTCCTATCTCAATCTTGCCGTTCGGCAGCTGGTAAATCAGCGAAAGATTCCTTTTGAGATTGTAGGAAGGGCGGAGGTGCCCAACGAGGTGACGAGGCGCGCCATGGTGATCGCCGAGGCTCATGAGCTGGGGATTTTGCCGGACGATAGCCTGTCATTCAATAACGCTGATGAGCTTATGTCATTCCTCGATGAGGAATAGCGATGTTCGAGATTAAAGTCGAGGCTCAATTTAAGGTGGACTACAAACGAACGATGCGCATGCATCCGCAGCTAAAAAGTGAGTTTAAAGCGGCGGTTGCAGAGCTTGTGGCTCATGGGTCACTTCCGGCGGAGTATGGCGCCCACGAGCTCTCAAACCCGGGCGGAAACTACAACGGCCACATCGATTTCCACCTATCCGATGGCTTGGTCGATGTGGTCGTTCTTTATCTTCCCCATAAGACTAACCCAGTGATTAGGCTGGTGAGAATGGGCACTCATCAGGAACTGTTTCAGGGTCCGCTGGGCTGATCGCCGATTTCTAAGTTGCGGTGGAATAGGGATTGATTGGCGGCTAATAAGCCAAAAACAGTCTCTATTCCACCGCAAGAGGTAAAGGTGCCCCTAGTGGATGGGCTGGTAGCGGGGGCAGTAGCTGATGGCGATGGCATCGACGCCTACGTGGGTGGCGATGGTGCAGCCGATGGGGCCAGTGCCGGCGTCTACGTAGTCCTGGCCCGCGAGCGCCTCGTTGACAAGTTCCTGCTCCTCGGCGGCGCCGGTCGTGAGCACGCGCACGCTTGAGCCCGGGTGCTCGTCCAAAAACGCGAGGCAATCTGCCATGGTGTTGGCGACGATGCGCTTGGCGCCGCGGCCCTTTTTGATGGCCTTGATCTCGCCCGATTTCCACTCCGGCGAAACGGCCAGGCGAATGTTGAGCATCTGCGTCAGCTGGCCGGCGAGCTTGGGGGCGCGGCCGTTTTTGACCAGGTTCTCGAGCGTGCGGGGAATCAGCAGCAGGTGGGCTTCGGGCAGCGTCGCGCGGATCTGCGCCTCGGTCTCGTCCAAGCTGCGGCCGTCCTCGCGCATGGCAAGCGCGTACTCCACCAGCAGGCCCTCGGCGCCCGAGCCGGTGCGCGAATCGATGCAGCGCACGTCGAGCTCGTGGGTCTCGGCGACCAGGCATGCGTTGGAATAGCAGGCGGACCACTCGCTGCACAGCGAGATAAAGATCGCGCTGTCGTGGCCATCGGCGCGTACGCGGTCAAACAGCGCCTTGAACTCGCCGGCGCTCGGCTGCGAGGTGTGCGGCAGCTGCTCGGAGCCGGCCATGCGGGCGACGTATTCCTCGGCGGTAATCTGCACCTGGTCGAGCAGGTCCTCGCCCTCGATAATCACATGCAGCGGAATCACGTAAATGCCGAGCTCTTGGGCACGGGCGGGGGAGATGTCCGACGTGGAGTCGGTTATGATGGCAAAAGACATAATTGCACCTTTCGTTGGGGCGCGGCAGCGCCGCCTTCTGAAAGCAAAGTGCGACAAGTATAGTGGAGTTGCTCTACATTGCTAGGTTCAATTGTTGAATAGTCAACAGTTTGAAGCGGTGGTGTGGAAATCATCAACTGGGGAAGAAGGGTGCCGATGGCGGCATTGCAACTTTGCGAGCGGCCGGTTGTGCTGTTCGATTTTGACGGCACGGTGGCCGATACGGGTCGGGCAGTGATGACCTCGACGCGCAAGACGCTGGCTGCGCGCGGGTTTTCGGAGACGCAGATGGGTGATCTGCGCCGCATGATCGGGCCGCCCCTGTGGAAGAGCTTTCACGACTTTTACGGCTTTTCCCGCGAGGAGTCGCTTGTGGTGGCCGATGAGTACCGCGCCTTTTTTGATGAACTGGGACCGGAGGAGTATCCCGTGTTCAATGGGGTCCCCGAGCTGCTGGATGGGTTGGTCGCCCAAGGCAAACGTATGGCCGTGGCGACGTCGCGCATGGAGGCCAAGTGCATCGACATGGTGCATGAGCTCGGGCTCTCTCAGTTTGAGGCGGTGATTGGCATGAATCCGCCGCAGGGACGCGAGACCAAGGCCGATTCGGTCCGCGATGCCCTGGCGGCGCTCGGCGCGACGGCCGACGATGCCGTGATGATCGGCGATCGCTTTAACGATGTGGAGGGCGCGCACGCAATGGGCGTGCCGTGCATCGGCATCTATTCGGGCGCGGCGGCGCCGGGCGAGCACGAGGCGGCGGGTGCCGATGCGGTGGTGCACTCGGTGGCCGAGCTTGCTAAACTTTTCGCTATCTAATGACGTAATGTGAGGGGCGAGCGCGCTCGCCGCTCATTGGTAAGGAGGTCGTCCATGAATCAGGTGGAGCAGAGCGTCGCCGAGTATGTCGACGAGGTCTGGGAAGATGTCGTCGCCGATATCGAGCAGCTGGTGAGCTATCCGTCCGTGGCAGTTTCTGCCGATGCAGAGCCCGGCGCGCCGTTTGGCCGCCCGGTCCGTGACGCGCTCGACTGTGCGCTCGGCATCGCGCAGAAGCTCGGCTATCAGACGAGCGACGACGAGGGCTATGTGGGCATTGCCGATATTCCTGGCCGCGGCGACAAGCAGCTCGCGACCATCTGCCACGTGGACGTGGTGCCCGCCGGCCCGGGCTGGAACACCGACCCGTTTGCGATGGAGCGTCGCGAGGGCTGGCTGCTCGGCCGCGGCGTTATCGACGACAAGGGTCCGGCGGTGCTGTCGCTCTACGCCGGCGCCTATCTGCTCAAGCACGGCATTGTTCCGCGCTACACCTTCCGCGCACTGCTGGGCTGCGATGAGGAAGTGGGCATGTCCGACGTTCACCATTATCTGGAGAACCACGCGAACCCCGACTTTCTGTTTACGCCCGATGCCGAGTTCCCGGTCTGTAATGCCGAGAAGGGCCAGTTTGGGGCGACATTTGTGAGCTCCAAGATCGACGGCGGGCGCATTGTGTCCTGGAGCGGTGCCGAGGCGAGCAACGCCATTCCGTCGCAGTCTATCTGCGAGCTTGCGATTGCCGCCGATGAGCTGCCGGCGCCGGTCGAGAACGGCGACCGCCTGGAGATCACGGCGCTCGATAACGGGCATGCGCAGATTTTCGCCCACGGCATTGGCGGTCATGCCTCGATGCCAGAGGGAACGATCAACGCCGTCGGGCTGATCGTGGCGTATCTGCGCGAGGCCGAGGACGCGTTTGGTGCACGCGACGAGCGCCTGCTGACGCCTGCCGAGCACGAGTTCGTCAAGTTCCTGGCCTTTGTGCATGCGGACGCCTATGGTCGCGGCCTGGGTATCGATGCGACGAGTCCGGCGTTTGGCCCGCTTACCTGCAACGCTGGCGTCATCCGCGTGGCGGATGGCCATATTGAGCAGGTCATCGACGTGCGCTTCCCCGACAGCACGAGTGCCGATACCATCCGCGAGCAGCTCGATCCGCTCGTGGGCCGTTTTGGCGTGACGTGCCGTGTGGGTCGTGCGAAGGTGCCGTTCTCGGTCTCTGCCGACGATCCGGCCGTGAAGGCGCTTATTGATACCTATAACGAGTTTACGGGCAAGCATGCTGAGCCCTTTGCCATGGGCGGCGGCACGTACGCGCGCAACTTTGCCCGCGCCGTCTCGTTTGGCCCCGAGGAGACCGGCCTGGAGCTGCCCGAGTGGGGCGGCCAGATGCACGGTCCCAACGAGTGCGCCAACGAGGAACAGCTCAAGCAGGCGCTCAAGATTTATATCGTGGCGATCTTACGTTTGAACGAGCTTGAGCTTTAAGGCTGCGGCGTTTTAACAACTTAGCACCCCTTTCGTCCGGGCTTTTTAAGTTGCGGTGGAATAGTTCCTAGAATGGGCCATTTGATGGCCAAGCAGGAACTATTTCACCGCAACTTTGTTTTTATTGGTGTAAAAGGCGGGTCATGCTTGGTGGCGGGTTTGTTATTCGTTTGTAAAGCCGAGCCGCGCTTGCGGTAAGGGTCTATCAGATGCCCGTAATAAAGCGCAGCTGACGCGGGCGCTGCCCGATCGAGACCGTATCTTTCCAAACAGCAAAGCGGGCAGGGTGCCCGCGAGTCGCTTGTATGAAAGGAAGATCATGCTCGATCAGGCTTATTCTCGTCGTCAGTTCCTCGGCCTCGCTGGTGGTCTTGCCAGCATCGTCGGTCTCGGTCTCGTTGGTTGCGGCGGCGCAGGCGCAACCGACGCCGCCGACAAGGGTAGCGCCGCTGCTGCCGAGTCCGTCTCGGGCGAGGTAACCTACGACGGCGCCTCCTCGTTCCAGGCTCTCGTCGAGGCTGCTGCCGAGAAGTTTATGGATGCCAACCCCGACGTCTCCGTCTCCGGTTCGGGCAACGGTTCGGGCAAGGGCCTGACCGCTGTCGCCGCCGGCACCGTCACCATCGGTAATTCCGATGTCTTCGCCGAGACCAAGCTCGAGGCCGATCAGGTCAAGAACCTCGTCGATCACGAGGTCGCCGTCGTGGGCATGGGCCCCGTCGTCTCCAAGAACGTGACAGTCGACGACCTGACCCTCGAGCAGCTCAAGGGCATCTTCTCCGGCCAGATCACCAACTGGAAGGAGGTCGGCGGCGACGACGCCAAGATCGTCGTTCTCAACCGCAAGGCCGGCTCCGGCACCCGCGCCACCTTCGAGGCCGCCGTCTTTGGCGACGAGGCCGTCGACTTTAAGGGCGACGCCGAGCTCGACAAGTCCGGCGATGTCCAGACTCAGATGGGCAGCACCGACAACGCCATCTCCTACCTTGACTTCTCGCACTTCGATGACTCCAAGTTCAACGCCATCATGGTCGAGGGCGTCGAGCCCAAGAGCACAAACGTCACCGACGACTCCTTCAAGATCTGGGCGACCGAGCACATGTACTGTGCTAAGGACGCCGACGAGGCCACCAAGGCCTTCCTGGAGTTCATGCTTTCCGACGACGTCCAGGGCAAGCTCGTCGAGGAGCAGGGCTTTATTCCCGTTTCTGCCATGAAGGTCGTCAAGGACGCCAGTGGCAAGGTCTCCGCTAAATAAGTAATCGCCCCCGGAAAGGTTTGCAATGGCAAAACAGCTGCCAAAGCGCGAGCTTGAGAACGTGGGCCTGGGCGTCACGGGTGCGTGCGTAGCGCTCGTGACGCTTGTCGTTGCCGCGCTCATCTTTATGGTCGCCCAAAAGGGCCTCTCGGCTTTTCTCAAGGACGGCGTCTCGGTCGTAGAGTTCTTCGCCGGCACCAAGTGGGATCTGGCCAACACAGCTGAAAACGGCCTGCCCTACACCGGCGCCCTGCCCCTGATCGTCACCTCGTTTGCGGTCATGGTGCTCTCCACGCTCATCGCGCTGCCCATCGCCATCGGCTCTGCCATCTTTGCGGTCGAGATCCAGCCTAAGTTTGGCTCCAAGGTCTTTCAGCCGCTTATTGAGCTTTTGACCGGCATTCCCTCGGTCGTCTTTGGCCTGATTGGCTTTCACGTGGTCGTCGGTCTTATGAAGAGCGTTTTCCACGTGAGCACGGGTCTGGGTATCTTGCCCGGCGCTATCGTGCTGGCAGTCATGATTCTGCCGACGATGACCACGCTTTCGGTCGATGGCCTGCGCGCTGTGCCCGACAGCTACCGTCAGGGCTCGCTCGCGCTGGGCTACACCCGCTGGCAGACCATCTGGCACGTGGTGCTCAAGTCCGCCATGCCGTCGCTCATGACCGCGGTCATCCTTGGCATGACCCGCGCCTTTGGCGAAACGCTCGCCGTGCGCATGGTTATCGGCGGCATCGAGGCCATGCCGACGTCGCTGCTGTCGCCTGCCTCGACCATTACCACCACGCTCACCACGTCCATGGCGGTCTATGCCGAGGGCTCGGCCCAAGACGATGTTCTGTGGGCGCTCGGTCTGCTGCTGATGGGCATGAGCCTCATCTTCATCTTGATCATCCACCTTATCGGCCGCAAGGGGGCGAAGGCTCGTGGCTAGCACGCGCATTCATATCGACGAGGTAAGGCTCGGACGCGTCCAAAAACAGGACCGCATCGCCACGGGCGTGCTGACGGCGATCGTCGCCATCGTCATACTCATCGTCGTCTCCATGGTGGCCTACATCCTGTTCGAGGGCATCTCGACGCTGTTCCAGCCGGGCTTCCTCACGCAGCCCGCGCGTGCCAACGGAACCCAGGGCGGCGTGCTCTACCAGCTGTTCGACTCGTTCTATCTGCTGCTGATCACCTTAGGTATCTCGGTGCCCATCAGTCTGGGCGGCGCAGTCTTTTTGGTTGAGTACGCGCCCGATGGACCCATCCGCGACATCGCCTCCACCGCCATCGAGACGCTGTCTTCGCTGCCTTCCATCGTCGTCGGCATGTTCGGCTTTCTGGTGTTCTCGGTGCAGCTGGGCTGGAAGTACTCCATCATCTCCGGCGCCGTCGCGCTCACCATGTTCAACATCCCCATCCTGGTGCGCGTGATCCAGCAGGCGCTCGAGGACGTGCCGCAGGCCCAGCGCGATGCGTGCCTGGCCATGGGCCTCACTCGCTGGGAGGCCACGCTGCACATCCTGATTCCCGAGGCCATGCCCGCCATCGTGACCGGTATCGTGCTTTCGGCCGGCCGCGTGTTTGGCGAGGCCGCAGCGCTGCTCTTTACCTCGGGCATGAGCTCGCCGGTCCGCCTCAACTTCTTGAGCTTTAACCTGTCGAGCCCCACCTGCGCCTGGAACGTGTTCCGTCCCGGCGAGTCGCTGGCCGTGCACATCTACAAGATCTATGGCGAGGGCAGCCCCGAGGCCCAGCAGATCGTCTGGGGCACCGCGGCACTGCTGATGATTTGCGTGCTGCTGTTTAACGTAGTCGCCCGTATCGTGGGCAAGCAACTGGCAAGGAAGATGACGGCCGAATGAGCGATATGAATGCAACGCCCGCAACCGAGGCGGCCACGTCCGACACCCCCCAGGACTTTCTGTCGAGCGTGGGGGAGAGCGAGAGGCGCGTGCGCGTGAGCGGCAAGGCCGTGAGCGACGAGGTCGTGCTCTCCGCCAAGGACGTCAACGTGTACTATGGCGACCACCATGCGCTGCACAATACGTCGCTCGACTTCCACAAGGGTGAGATCACGGCGCTCATCGGGCCTTCGGGCTGCGGCAAGTCGACCTTCTTGCGTAGCCTCAACCTGATGAATCGCGAGATTCGCCGCTGTCGCGTGGAGGGCGAGATCAACTACCGCGGGCGCAACGTGAACACCAAGACCGAGAACACGTACGAGCTGCGTCGCTCCATCGGCATGGTGTTCCAGCAGCCAAACCCCTTCCGCAAGTCCATTCGCGACAACATCACCTTTGCGCCCAAGCGCCACGGCATCACCGACCGTGACGAGCTCGACCGCATGGTCGAGGAGAGCTTGCGTGGCGCCGCGCTGTGGGACGAGGTCAAAGACAAGCTCGACAAGAGCGCCTACGCGCTTTCGGGCGGTCAGCAGCAGCGTCTGTGCATCGCGCGCACGCTGGCGCTCAACCCCGACGTAATCCTGTTTGACGAGCCCTGCTCGGCGCTCGACCCCATCTCGACGCTGGCGATCGAGGACCTCATGTCGTCGATCGTGGCCGACCGCGCCATCGTCATCGTGACGCACAACATGGAGCAGGCGTCGCGCGTGTCCAACCGCACGGCGTTTTTCTACATGGGCGATATGGTCGAGTACGACGAGACCGACGAGATTTTCCAACGGCCCAAGGATAAGCGGCTGAATGATTACCTCACCGGCATGTTCTCCTAGTCCGGGACATGCTTGAGGCCCGCGGCGGCCACGGTTGCCGCGGGACTGATTGGAGAGGCGGGTCATCTCTTGCGGGAGATGGCCCGCCTTTTTGTGTCGTGTGCTGGTGCGCTTGCCCAAAACCATCACGAAGGCGCCCGTCCCCTTTGTGGTGGTTTTCGCTATCATGGAGAACGTTGAATTTCTACGAAGGAGCAGGGCATATGGCGATTCTTTTGGGATGCGATTCCGTCAGCCTAGAGTTTCCCACCAAGCATATTTTCGATAGCGTGACGCTCGGCGTGGGCGAGGGCGACCGCATTGGTATTGTCGGTAAAAACGGCGACGGCAAGTCGACGCTGCTGAGCGTGCTCGCCGGCACGCTGGAGCCCGATGACGGACGCGTGACGCACCGCCGCGGCATCACGATCGGTCTACTCGGCCAAAAGGACCAGCTTGTCGATACCGATACCGTGCATCATGCCGTTGTGGGTGACGCCCCCGAGTACGAGTGGGCGTCGAGCCCCCGTACGCGCCAGATCCTCGCCGGCCTCATTAGCGATGTGCCCTGGGAGGGCATGGTAGGCGAGCTCTCGGGCGGTCAGCGCCGCCGCGTGGACCTCGCGCGCCTGCTGATCGGCGACTATGACGTGCTCATGCTCGATGAGCCCACCAACCATCTGGACATGCGCACCATCAACTGGCTTGCGCGTCACTTAAAGGCCCGCTGGCAGCGCGGTCAGGGCGCGATGCTCGTGGTCACGCACGATCGCTGGTTCTTGGACGAGGTCTGCACCAGCATGTGGGAGGTTCACGACGGCCAGGTCGATCCCTTCGAGGGCGGCTATTCGGCATATATCCTGCAGCGCGTGGAACGCGACCGCATGGCCGCGGTTACCGAGGAGCGCCGTCGCAACATGGCACGTAAGGAGCTCGCGTGGCTGAGCCGCGGTGCCCAGGCGCGCTCCACCAAGCCCAAGTTTCGCGTGGATGCCGCTCGCGAGCTGATCGCCGACGTGCCGCCCGTGCGTGACGAGCTGGAGCTCAAGCGCCTGGCCGTGAGCCGCCTGGGCAAGCAGGTTATCGATGTGGTCGACGTGGACGCCGGCTATGCGGATACCGATGGCGCGCCCAAGCAGGTGCTCAACGACGTGACCTGGCTCATTGGTGCGGGCGACCGCTATGGTCTTTTGGGCGAGAACGGCGCCGGCAAGTCGACTTTGCTCGACGTGATCCAGGGCAAGATCGCGCCCCTGCGCGGCCGCGTGAAGATCGGCCAGACGGTGCGCTTTGGCGTGCTGTCGCAGCAGCTCGAGGAGCTCGAACCCTACATGGGCGACACGATCCGCGAGGTGCTCAGCCACTATAAGAAGTACTACGTCATTGACGGCAAGGAGACTTCACCCGAGAAGCTCTGCGAGCGTCTGGGCTTTACGACGCAGCAGCTCTGGAGCCGCATCGGCGATCTTTCGGGCGGCCAGCGCCGTCGCCTGTCGCTGCTGCTGACGATCCTGGACGAGCCCAACGTGCTCATCCTGGACGAGCCCGGCAACGACCTGGATACCGACATGCTGGCGATTGTCGAGGACTTGCTGGACGGCTGGCCCGGCACGCTGATTCTGGTGACGCACGACCGCTTTTTGATGGAGCGCGTGACCGACCAGCAGTGGGCGCTGCTCGACGGTCACCTGACGCATATGCCCGGCGGCGTCGACCAGTACCTGCGCCTGTGCAACGCCACCGCCGAGGGCGAGCCCGTGGGTGCACCGAGCGCCAAGACCGGTACGTTCGACACCGGTGCCGCGGCGGCTGCGGCCGAAAAGCCCAAGTCGAGCGGTCAGCCCAACGGCCTTTCCAATGCCGAGCGCCAAAAGCTCCGTCGTGAGGTGAGCTCGCTCGAGCGCAAGATGGAAACGCAGCGCGCTCGCGTGGAGGAGGCCGAGGCCGCCATGGCCCAGGTCGATCCCACCAACTACACGGCGCTGGGCGAGCAACAGGCAAAGATCGACGAGGCCCACGCCGCCATGGACGAGCTGGAGATGGCGTGGCTCGAGGCGAGTGAAAAGCTCGAGGGCGAGGAGTAGGCGAGGATGATCAAGGCCGCGTTTTTTGATATCGACGGCACGCTGCTGAGCTTTGAGACGCACCGGATTCCGGCGTCGGCGCAGCAGGTGCTCGACAGCTTTCACGAGCAGGGGATTGCGTGCGTCATTGCCACGGGTCGCCCGACCTACCAGATGCCCGATTGGCTGTTCGATCTTGGTTGGGATGCGTACATTACGCTTTCGGGCCAGCACTGTTTTGATGCCGAGGGCGTTTACCGTAGCTGCCCGATCGATTCGGACGACGTTGCGGTGATTGTGGACCAGGTGGCCGAGGGGCGCTACGACTCGCTGTGCATGCAGGGCGAGAACTCGTTTGTGAACCGCCTGTCCGAGCGCGTGGTGACGGCCGGCAACAACGCGGGGATCGTCTACCACGAGGAGCCGTTTGAGCACGCCTTTGAAGCGCCGGTCTACCAGTTTTGCGCCTTTGTGGATCCTGCCGACGAGCATATCGTGACCGATGCGGTGTCGCATTCGCTCACTACGCGCTGGTGCGACCTGTTCTGCGACATTATTCCCGCTAACGGCGGCAAGGACTTGGGCGTGGCGGCGACGCTGGAGCGCCTGGGTGTCGACGCGAGCGAGGCGATCGCCTTTGGCGACGGCGAGAACGACCTGTCGATGTTCTCGGCCGTGGGCACAAGTGTGGCCATGGGCAACGCGCAGGATACCGTGAAGGCCGCGGCGACCTACGTGACGACCGCCGTAGACGACGACGGCATCTACAACGCCGCCGAGCACTTTGGCCTGCTATAGCTACGGATTCGGCACTTGGGGACGTTCCTTTTGCGCCGGCAGTCGGGGGCACTCCTTGCGGGGCGTGTCCCCGCTTTGTTTTCGTCCCGTGCGTTTTGTGAAACACGGTTAACTTTTTAGACAACGTAGTAAGACATAGGCAACTTTTGCGGTAAAGTAAATCAAGCAAAAGTATCCAAAGGCTAACTAGAAGCCATCGCGAAAGGCGGCCCATGGCCCTGCGTGAATCCGGAGAAGACTATCTCGAATCGATCTACGTTCTGTCGGAACGTCAGGGCACCGTGCGCTCGATCGACGTTGCGGAGTACCTCGGCGTAACCAAGGCGAGCGTTTCCAAGGCCATGGCGACGCTGGAAAGCAACGGCTATGTCGAAATGGGCAAACGCGACGTGCATCTGACGGAACGCGGTCTTGAGGTTGCCCGTCAAATGTGGGAGCGCCACTGCTTTTTTGTAGGTCTGCTAGAGGACGCAGGCGTAACGCCCGAGGTTGCCTCGCAAGAGGGCTGTCACATGGAGCACTGCCTGAGCGAGGAGAGTTTCGAGAAGCTAAGGTCGATGCTGAGGCGGGAAGATGTAGCGGGTCCAAAAACAGAAGCCTAACTGACCCACAGTAGCGCGGAGTTCACGCAAAGCGCGAACCAGCGACCGGGACCAGCGGCCCTTTCGGCCAAGTCCATTTCAGCAAAGGAACCCCGCCAGCAAGCGATGCCCAAGAACCGCCAGCTGTGTCAATGCAGGCCGGGGCCGGGCTTGGTTTTGAAAACACTCCGCAGCGCGAGGCCCGCCTTTCCGTTGCTCCGCAGGAGCAGGAAAGACGGGCCTCATGCGCGAGGACGTTTTCAAAACCAAGCCCGGCCCCGGCCGGAGGGACCACGAGCGCTACAGGTTCTTGACACCCATCGCGCGCATGGCGTTCAGGATGGCGATGATCGCCACGCCCACGTCGCCAAAGACGGCAAGCCACATATTGGCGATGCCGAGCGCCGCGAGCACCAGAATCAGCAGCTTAATGCCCAGCGCAAAGATTATGTTCTGCCAAACGATCGTCATGGTCTTGCGCGCCACGCGGATCGCGCGGGAAATGTTGGACGGCTTGTCGTCCATCAGCACCACGTCGGCGGCCTCGATCGCGGCGTCGGAGCCCATGGCGCCCATGGCAATGCCCACATCGGCGCGCGTAAGCACAGGAGCGTCGTTGATACCGTCGCCGACAAAGGCGAGCTTGCCCTTGCCCGATTCGGCCGCGAGCAGTGCCTCGACGCGCTCGACCTTGTCACCAGGCAACAGCTGCGCATGGAACTCGTCGAGACCGAGCTGTTTGGCCACGGACGCCGCCACTTCCCCGCGGTCGCCCGTGAGCATGACGGTGCGCTTAACGCCGGCGGCGTGCAGGTCACGAATCGTTTGCTCGGCATCGGCCTTGACGGTGTCGGCGATGACGATATGGCCGGCATAGATGCCATCGACCAGCACGTGGAGAATGGTGCCGACAACCTCGCAGTCCGGTGCTTCAACGCCGGCCGTGGCGAGCATCTTGGCGTTGCCAACGACGACGTGCTTGCCGTCGATGGTTGCCGTCACGCCGTGGCCCGCGTCGTTGGCGGAGTCTCTCACGCGCTTGGGGTCGACCTCGCCCTGGTAGGCGTCGCGCACGGACTGCGCGATGGGGTGATCGGAGAACGATTCAGCAAGGGCTGCGACTTCAAGCAACGATTGTTCGGTATGGCCAGCCTCGGGGTGCACCGCGACGACTGAGAACGTGCCGTTGGGGAGGGTGCCCGTTTTGTCGAAGACGACGGTGTCCACGTCGGCGAGCGTCTCGAGGTAGTTGGAGCCCTTGATGAGAACGCCCAGCTTGGACGCGCCGCCGATGCCGCCAAAGAAACTCAACGGTACGCTGATCACGAGGGCGCACGGGCAGCTGACGACCAGGAAGGTCAGGCCGCGCAGGATCCAATCGGACCAAGCGCCAGTCACCAGGCCGCCGCCAAGCGCGAGCACCGCGGCAGCGCCAGTGACGGCGGGCGTGTAGACGCGGGCGAAGCGCGTGATGAAGTTCTCGGTGCGCGCCTTCTTTTCGCTGGCATTCTCTACGAGTTCCAGGACGCGCGCGACGGTGGATTCGCCAAACGGCTTGGTGGTGCGCACGTGGATGAGGCCCGTCATGTTGATGCAGCCGCTGATGATATCGTCGCCGGACTTGGCGGGGCGGGGGACTGACTCGCCCGTGAGTGCAGCGGTGTCGAGCTGCGTCTCGCCCTCGACGATGATGCCGTCGATAGGCACGCGCTCGCCGGGCTTGACCACGATCACGGTGCCGACGGCG
>CAUCNB010000020.1:0-30321 GCA_958444075.1 uncultured Collinsella sp.
CTCGGCTCCGCTGCAGCTCGGAAGCAAGGCAGAGGCGATCCAGGCCGATTTGGGCACGCTGCTCTCGGCGGCGCGGGCAGGTGGCGAGTAACGCGGAGCGGTAGACGCGCAATGAGGTTTTAGCCGCAGCCTCCGAACGAGAGGGCTCGGAGGCTGGTATTCCTGAATCGCAGGTCACGATGGGTTATCGGAATCGCGAAGAGCGGATACCGCCAGTAAGCCCCCTTCGGAATAGGCGTTGAGCAGCTCCTGGGCATGGGCGAACTCGGGGCCTCGTCGATAAGCGCATCGAGCAGCGCGTACTTATCCTCGTAATGCAGATAGAACGTTCCCCGGTTGATCTCGGCGCGGCGGCAGATGTCCGCCACCGTCATCTTCGCGAAGCCGACCTCGGCCGGCAGCGCGAAGAACGCCTCCTGTATGACCGAGAGGGTGTAGCGCCGCCGGCGGTCGATCTTGGTTTCTCCCATCGCCTCTCCAATCTGAGTCGTTTGACAATGTCCAGTAGCTGTTCGTTTATCGACAGGTGCACGCGTTTGTTCATTGCCCCTGCGAAAATCAACAAGGATACTGTTTATAGACACCTGTTTTTTATAGCTGAAAGGGAGCACGGATGACCCTGTGCGAGAAGCTCGGCATCGGGCTTGTCAGCCGATCGTTTTCCCATCGGGCCGTCTATCGAAACGGCGGCACGTCATACGATTTGAGCGATTGCGAGCCTGCTGCTTGCAAGCAAGATATCGAGGCTTTTGCCCGCAAGGTGGGGGAGGCTGATTGCGTGTTTACGGGAGAGGCAGGTAGGCAGGCGTTATGAGCATCTGCATCAAAAATCAGATTCAGAATATGAATATCGTCATCGGCTGCACGGTGGGGTGTCCATATTGCTATGCCCGTAACAATGTGAAACGTTGGCATATGATTGACGACTTCGCTGATCCTGCGTTCTTCCCGAGCAAGCTCAAGATGATGGAAAAGAAACGCCCGCAGAACTTTCTCCTTACCGGCATGAGCGATCTCTCCGGGTGGAAGCTGGAATGGCGAGACGAGGTATTTGCAAAGATCCATGAGAATCCACAGCATCAGTTCCTGTTCCTGACCAAGAGACCCGATTTGCTGGATTTAGATACCGACCTGGAAAACGCATGGTTCGGCGTTACGGTGACGAGGAAAGCGGAGCTGTGGCGTATCGACGCCCTTCGGAAAAACGTCAAAGCAAATCACTTCTTCGTTACTTTTGAGCCGCTATTCGACGATCCCGGTACGGTCGACCTTTCCGGAATCAACTGGATCGTCGTCGGTACCATGACCGGGGCGCAGAGCAGGAAGGTTCATACGGAACCGGAGTGGGCATGGTCTTTGACGGACCAGGCGCACGCGCTTGGCATTCCAATGTTTATGAAGGAAGACCTCGTCTCTGTCATAGGGGACGAAAACATGATTCAGGAATTGCCGGAAGAATTCGAAAGAGTGCTGGAGGTGCAGAGAACATGGCGGAAGTGATCGATGGAATCCTCATCAATGAGGTGGAAGCAAAGAACATCATGACCAAGTCCAGCCTGCCGGTAGGCGGCTACTCGGTCAATCCCTATGTAGGCTGCACGCATGCCTGTAAGTATTGCTATGCCTCCTTTATGAAGCGCTTTACCGGACACAAGGAGGAATGGGGCACCTTTCTTGATGTGAAGCATTGGCCGGAAATCAAGAATCCGAAGAAATACGCTGGACAGCGGGTGGTTATCGGTTCTGTGACGGATGGCTACAATCCACAGGAGGAGCGATTCGGGAATACCAGGAAACTCCTGGAGCAGCTGATTGGCAGCGATGCAGATATTCTGATCTGCACAAAGTCCAATCTTGTGGTACGGGATATCGATCTGCTGAAGAGGCTTGGACGAGTGACCGTTTCATGGTCGATCAACACGCTGGATGAGAACTTCAAGAACGATATGGACTCCGCGTCGAGCATCGAGCGTCGTATCGCTGCTATGAAGCAGGTGTATGACGAAGGTATCCGTACGGTCTGCTTCGTGTCCCCGGTATTTCCCGGCATCACGGATTTTGAGATGATTTTTGAGCGAGTAAAGGATCGGTGCGATTTGTTTTGGCTCGAAAATCTCAATCTTCGGGGTGGTTTCAAAAAAGCGATCCTGGATTATATCGCCGAGAAACATCCCAATCTCGTACCGCTTTACGATGAGATCTATAACAAGCGCAACCGTAGCTATTTTGAAGCGCTTGAAGTAAAAGCCGAGGAAATGGCCAAGAAGTACGATTGCCCCTTTGTGGACAACGAAATGCCTTATGGCAGAGTCCCCCAGGGGCATCCGGTGATCGTGGACTACTTCTATCACGAGGAAGTCCGAGGGTCAGATAATAGCGGAAAAAGAAATCGTTAAACGGAAACCGACGACGATTCGCTCGAGCGATTAGCGTCCACGCGTGGCTTCTGCCGATTGGCGCAACGGGCGACGGATTAAGGGATCGCTCGGGCGGATGATCCCGCTGCAGTACAGGCGGTCGCTCAATTTAGCGGCATGAGCGTTTTCGCACGGAAAACCAGTATCCCCTGTGCCGAGTTTAATCGTAGCGAATACAATGGGTACTGAGCATCAATCGAAAGTAGTCAAGAGCCTTTTCGACGGCTTCTACCGCCTCTACCCCAGCCTCGAGCAGCAATGGGCATACTATGCGCGATACATCGACTTCATGCTGCGCGAGCTGGCCTCGCAGCCCTATCTCGACCTACGGTCCCTCATCGGCCATAAGGACTACTTCATCCTGAGCACCAATGTGGACACCCAAGCCGAGAAGACGTTTCCCGACGAGAGAACCTGTAACTATCAGGGAAGCTTCGCGCACCTTCAGTGCAAGCAGCCATGCTGCGACGAGCTCTTCGACGCGAGCCCCTACGTCGAACGCATGCTCGCGGGCATGGCGGGGTTCGAGGTCCTCAGCGAGGATATCCCCCGATGCCCGCATTGCGGCTGGCAGCTTGTGCCGTGGGTGCGCGACGACACGTTTCTGCAGGGTGCGGCCTGGCGCGAGAGCCTCGGACGATACGAGCGCTTCGTGCGCGAGCGCAGCGATCGCCGCGTGCTGTTGCTGGAGCTCGGCGTGGGCGAGATGACCCCCGGCATCATCACGCTCCCGTTCTGGAGCATGACCGCGAAGCTGCCGGATGCGCACCTGTTGAGCGTCAACATCTCGAACGGCTCGGCTCCGCTGCAGCTCGGAAGCAAGGCAGAGGCGATCCAGGCCGATTTGGGCGCCCTGCTCTCGGCGGCGCGGACGGCGAAGGTATTTAAGCCTCCTTGTTAGTCTCTTTGAGATATTCCCCGTCTCCCACGGGCTCTAACCACTCGTTGGAGGCCTCCTCGCCCGGAACCTCCAGCGCGAGATGGGAGAACCAGCTCTCGGGCGCGGCTCCGTGCCAATGTTTCACACCCGGGGCGATGTTGACCACATCGCCAGGGCGCAGCTCCTGTGCCGGTTTACCCCATTCCTGGTAGAACCCTCGACCAGCCACGCAGATGAGAATCTGTCCGCCGCCGTTTTTGGCGTGGTGCACGTGCCAGTTGTTGCGGCAGCCGGGCTCGAACGTCACGTTGTAGACGCCAACCTGCTCGGTTGATAGAGGCGCGAGGTAGCTTTGCCCGATAAAGTACTTCGCGAATGCGTCGTTGGGGGCACCGATGGGAAAGGCCATCTCGTTTTGGTGCTCGGCTTTTGCATCAGCGGCATCGTCATCCGCCCAGACCTCCTTCGCCATGCGAAAGGCCGCCCATGCCTTGGGCCACCCCGCGTAAAACGCGGCGTGGGTAAGGATTTCCGCTATCTCCGCCCTGGTTACACCGTTATTCTTTGCGGACATCAGATGGTATTGGAACGAGGAATCCGTCAGTCCCTGCGCCATCAGCGCCACCACCGTCACCACGCTGCGGTCTCGAAGGGAAAGCTCGCCCTCTCGGCTCCACACCTCGCCAAACAGTACATCGTCATTGAGCTGTGCGAATTTGGGGGCAAAGTCCCCTAGGGCATCTCTGCCTGCCGTCTGTTTAATTGCCATGATCGATCTCCCCCTGTCGATGGTTTAGGTGCAAATCTGTTTCCGCATTACGGAACACCCTTTGCAATCCCTGTTCCAATGACGAGAATGAAGGTAATACCTAAACCTGACTTTAGGTCAAGGAATGAATTCGAGATTGATTCGGAGGTACCATGTACACAATCGGACAGGTGTCGGAGATGTTCGGCTTGCCCGCCTCAACGCTGCGCTATTACGACAAGCAGGGATTGTTCCCGGCATTGGAGCGGACGTCCGGCATTCGGCAATTCGGCGATACGGAACTCGAGGCGCTTCGGGTCATCGAATGCCTCAAGAAAGCGGGGATGGAGATCAAGGACATCCGTCTATTCATGGAATGGTGCGCGGAGGGTCCATCGACATACCCCAAACGCAAGGCCATGTTCGAGGAGCGGAAGGCCCACATGGAGCTAGAGATCGCGAACATGAACCGCGCGCTGGACATGCTGAAGTACAAATGCTGGTTCTACGGGCAGCTGAATCAGGGCGAGAATGAGACTGAGCTGAGGGCCATGATTCCCGACGGTTTGCCAGAAGATATCAAAGAGGCCTACGAGAACGCTCACGCTCGGTAGTACCAAAAACGCCCCTTTTTAAACTCAGCCATTGTTTAAGATGTCACAACTCGGACAACAAGACTGCTTGCCCCGGTACGCAACGGGAGGGTCGACGCAGCTGGCATCGACCCTCCCATTTCCCAAACGGCATAAAGCTACTTGCTCACAACCGAGATGCGCTGGGCGACGTGGTTACCGGACTCGATCTCATCGACCATGGCAATCGCATAGTCAGCGTACGAGAGCGTTGACTCGCCGCGGCTGTTGAGCGTGAACTCCTCGCCCGCCAAGATATACTCACCGGTGCGCTCGCCGTCGGCCTGGAAGTCAGCAGCAGGGGAAACGAAGGTCCATTTGAGGCCGTCCGTTTCGCGAAGGTGAGCAAGGACTTTGCCGGCCGCGGCGGACAGCGGCTTCCAGTCATCGGGGAAGTCCGGGCCCATATCGACGGTGACCGTATGCTCGGGGTTGACGAACAGCGAGCCCGCGCCACCCACTATGAGCAGGCGCACATCGGTGCCGACCAGCACATTAGCCAAGTGGATGCCCGCGTCGGTGATACCGGGGATGGTCTCGGGCGTCCAGCCGCTCACGGCGTCCACCACGGCGTCGAATCCTTCGAGGTCTTCCGTCGTGAGCTCGAGTGCGTCTTTGATGACGGAGTTCTGAGCGGCGGTCCTATTCTCGCCGCGTACGATGGCGGTCACGTCGAATCCGCGACGCACGGCCTCCTCAACGATGAGGCTGCCGGCCCTGCCGTTCGCTGCTACAACTGCGATTTTCTTGGTCATCATGCTTTCCTTTCGACCTGCGGCACTCGACGCCGCTTTCCTTGCAGCTCATACGATACGCGTCAAAGGTATATAATGGAAAGCAGGCACATAAAAGTGCTGTAAGCACCAAAAGGAAACTAATGTAAATGACGTGCATGATTGCAGACGGAGGTTTCGCGAACATGACAACACCGACTTTGGAGAACCTGCCTGCCTGCCCAGTGGAGACAACGCTTTTGCTCATCGGCAACAAGTGGCAGGTGCTCATCCTGCGCGAACTCTCGCTCAAAGGCACGATGCGCTTTAAGGAGCTGCAACGCTCGATCGGCAAGATTTCGCAGAAAGTTCTGACCAGCAACCTACGAACCATGGAGGAAACGGGGCTCGTTCATCGTGAAGCGTTCGCAGAGGTGCCCCCACGGGTGGAGTACTCGCTCACCGACCTGGGACAGACACTCAGACCCGTTCTTGACGCAATGAGAGCTTGGGGCGAGAACTACAAGGAGCAGCTCCGCGGCGGCGGGCTTCGATAAGTAGCTCCTACTGGTTACACGCCTACAGAAACCCCTCCGTCCTATCGCCATCACGGGAAACCCTCCTCCTTGGTTCTCGCCGCAAACGGCTTCGAGGCCGCGCTGGCGGTCCCGGCACGGCTGGAGTCGGCCCGCGCGAGCAGCGGAAAGGGATACACGCCCTTTACCAAGGTAGATTGCTGCTTTCATTTTCCGTTCCTTTCGCAGTATTCTCAATGCAGGTGCGCGGCCTGCGCGCATGGCGCCTAGGGGGCGTCGCCGTCACATCGTTTCATTCGCGCCTCTCTTTAGCGTTGGCAAGACGTCGGTTCGTGCCGTTCGGGTGCACGCAGGTTTTGATAATGCGCACCATCTCATCGATAGGCGTTTCGCAGCCGCTCCGAATCCAGTCCTGTACCACGGCGGAGAGCCCATGCACATAAAAACTGATGACGAAGGCCCGCTGCTCGCTGGGATAGCCAAAGCGCTCCAACACTGGGTCGATGATGTGCTTCGCTAGGGCCTCGAATCGCTCCTGAGCTTGCAGCGTATGCCCGTTTGCGAGCATCGCGCGATAGATGGAGCAGTTGTCTTGGACGAACTCGAGGTAGGGCCTCAGATACTCATCGGTTACGAAAACGAGCTCATCGAGGGAAGCCGTACGGATAGCCCCGATCGTGTCTGCGGCGCTTTGTTCAAAGCGCTCGAAGAACTTGGTGTTCACATGCTCCGAACACTCCTTCACGAGGTCAGGGACACCCTGGTAGTGAAGGTAGAACGTAGAGCGCCCCACCCCGGCCTTCTTGCAAATCTCCTTAACGGTTATGAACTCCGCGCCCTTGTTCTGCAGCAAGTCGAGCAAAGCCTCGTCCATAAGCTGCGCCGTCGTAAAGTATCTGCTCTGCTGCCTGTTCACCCAAGCCTGCCTCTCCCTGATGCCAAAAGCTATTCGCCGGCAATTCCCTTGGCAAGCTCCATTATCTCAAAGGCGTATTTCTTCTTAGAGGTTTCCAGAATCCAGCGATACAGAACAAGGTTCACGCTTGCGCCTGCGATACCCAAGATACCAAGGACGATTCCGAGCACAAACAACGTGCCCTCGCCAGGTCCCAGCACACCCATGGTCAGGCACATGCCCACACCCAACAACAGCGAGGAAGCGATGCCAAAGCTGTAGGCGAAGACGTTCGCAGGGCGCTTTGCTTTGGCATCGAGCTTCTTGAGCGCGGTGAGCTTGGAGGCGCTTTTGGGCGCGTATTGCTTGGCGATCGATTCCGCGCAGATCTTGTCGGTGTCCATGTTTTCTTCCTTTTCTCTATGGCTTGTTCGACAACCCAAGAATAGGAAGAACGTGCAGGCGATTGAAGAACACAAACGGGACGTTGTGTCCATGTTATATCGGCGAATGTCGACACTCACCGCAACTGCTCGGAATGATGATTGCGCTGTATTTCGTTATCAAATGGGCAGTGAAAAACGGCATAAAAGAAGCCTACGGTGCTATCACTGGCAAGAATACCGCTGAAGATATCCAAAACGAAAAAGAGTTGAAAGAACTTGGATTGGATCAAGAGGATCGATAAATCCAGTTTCACTGCCCCTAAAACGGCCTCGCTTTGTCCTCGGGGACAATGATGCTCACTCATTCATTTGAATTCGTCTTGAGGAGCGCCTTAACGTGCAGGTCGTAACGTGTGGCATAGAGAGGTCGTCCCCTGCGCTTTGTCCTTCGCGCGCCCGTGCTTACCCTGATAAGGTCGGCATCACGAAAGAGCATCGCTTCCTCGAGGTACCTGTCACGATTCCTGAGTCTGCTGCATTTCAAGAGCTGCTCCTAAAACTCGAATCTGATTACACTTTTGGGAGTTTCATAACTCTGCGCCACAAGATGAGCAAAGAACGCACCTCGAGATGAATCGACTAAAGGAATTACGCACCTGCCGGGAGGCAGGCAGCCTGCTCGATCATCGCGGACTGCCAATTGATAAACCCCAAAAGCCGGACCGCACGGCGGCGCTCGTTTCGCTAAATCGGCTTGATGGAATGGCGGATCACGGTCTTGAGCTTCTCCGGCACACACTTGCGCGGATCGGAAAGGTAGATTTCGTGATGCAGGCGGAATTCGGAGAAGTCGGGGGCGTAGCCCCGTTCCGCTGCAAATGTGCGCATGGCGTCTATGGTCGTCGTCTCGTCGTCGTAAGGCCCAGTGTGCATGCACTGAACGCAAAGGCCCTCGTCGACCCTCAGCAGCTCGACCGCCGAGAAGTCCAGCTTCTTCTTGGTGGCAGCATCCGAAACGGCCCAGTCTAAATCCTCGCGAGTGACGAAATCGGGCAGGCGGATGCACGAGATAAAGTTGAAGTCGTCCTTCCTCGTGTAATCGATCTCGCCATCGGCGCGGTCTTGCCACCAGAAGCCCTCGAGTGGCGGCACGACGAAGTCGAAATAGCCTTCGATTTCACGCGGGCCCTTCTTCGACATCTTGATGGTATAGGCAATGCCGTAGGGCATCGGCAGCGCGTTCTGCTACGCGCCGCCTTCGGCATTGGGATCGCCCTTGCCCCGCACGGCAACGTAGCTCATAGACGGAACGATCAGAATGCTCGGCTTGTCAGGCGGTTTGCCCGCGATGTTGTAGCGCACCGTAGACGCTGATGGAGATGGCTGCGCGCAGGCACGAGTGCGCCGCCGCACCTCATGGCCTATTTCTCGGGTATTTGGGGCGCGCGGCGTTCAAAAATGCGGAGCGACTCCACATGGCTCGAGACTGAGCCGAAGTGCCCTACTTCTCGCCCTCCAGCAGCCCCACGATACGGTCGATGTCGACGGCGAAGTGGGGCCTTCCCTCGCGCTCGTAGCGGTCGAGGTACGCCTGGCACTCGGAGACAATGCGCTTGGTGTTGCCGTCGATGATGCGCTGGAGCGTCTCGTAGTAGGCCGAGCCCTCGGTCCTGAAGCGGCGCTGGTAGGACTTGGTTATGGGGAACATCTTGATGTAGTGGATGCCGTGGCGACAGCCGGGGCGCGTCGTGGGGCGGGGTGGCAACGCAAAGTACTGGTCTTTGGGCACGTTGGGGGCGATGTTGGAATGCAGCGGCACGGCGAAGTCCCTGCGCTTCCCGCGGAAACGCAGCCTCACCACCACGATGCAGGGGAGATTGTGCTTAAGCATGAGCTCGCGGTCGCCCTCGACGAGGTCGAAGAAGTCCTGGGAGATGGATACGACCTTCACCGGTTGCGCCTCTTCATACGAAGTGGGGCCCGCATCGCTGCAGGCCCCTACAGGTGGGCGATATTCTACGCCTTGCGGCACCCCGTCGCCCACGGAGGTTAAACGTACACGTAAGCCGTACTCTGAAAGCCGCGGCTTCCGGCAAGCAGTTTATACCACGAAAGGTCGTTTTCAACGCGCATAGCTCGCAAAATAACACTCGCTGGGCCGTCACCCCTGGCAGTTGCCCTCCAATCTTCATTGGATTCAGCAGGTCAATTCATATAGTTATGGGGGTGTATCCTAAAGGAAATCAAATTTATACCCCCATAACTAAGGAATTTTCTATTCCCACTCGGTGGTTATAGTTTTGCCGTCTCGTCACTCCAGTTGTACCCAGTTTTCGGCGGCATCTCGAAGTGAGTGCCGCTGAATGACGCGACGTCGCGTTTCATCGGCTTCGGGGACAAAAGCTGGGACAACTTCAAAAACCATTTTCAAACTCAGAGTATTGAGTTTTTATTTTTGTCCCAAGGGGCACGGAGAGCCGCCTTTGGAGGCTCGATATCGCCGAAAAACGCCCGTTTTGAAACTCAACCGCCTTTGAGCCTGCAAACCACCAGCTTCAACAGTAAGTGAGTCGACGCGGGTGGCTTACGAGCCGTTCACAAAACCGCAGGCCACAGGTCTTTGTCAACGATAAGCAAAGTGAATAGTCTCAGGTGGCTTGCCCATGAGTTGGCGTAAGCCTGTTTAGCAAAAGGCTAATCGGACACGACAGGCCGCCCGCATGGCGACGGCGTTTCCCGTGCGGGCACAAACAGCCCTGCGTGCCCTGTCGCGCGATATCCCAATGCGACGTTCAGAACCCTACCCGCCAAGCAGCCACCTCGCGAAATTCAGCACGAGCACGCCCTCCCGGGTATGGGGCTCATGCCTCGTGCGAGTGATGAGAATCTTCGGGAATGCATCCCCGATGGATAGAATCGGCGCAATCTCCCTCTCGAGCGTCGAATCGGCGCCGATATCGTCGCTCACATACACTTTCCTTCCCGGTTTCGAAACTTGGAAGGCAGTATGCGCAAGGATGCGTCGAGGTGCGATCCCAGTCGTACCATGCCAGCAGAGATGTCGAGGCACATTCGTTCATGCTGCAATGCGGGCATCGGAGATGAAAAACAGCCCGTCGGGTAGTCATGGGCGTGCGGGAGCCCGCATCAGTAACCTGCCTCCTCGGTTGTCCCTTCTTTGCATGGTCGTCTACATAAAGGAGGAACCAGCCATGCAGATCAGCATGCTTGCCCTTCTTGGGTCACGGACCGGGGAGGCGAGGGCCTCCGTCGGGACCGCCCCGAGCAACCGGCATATCCAAGGAATGACAAGGCTCGATCGCTGTGCTGGTCAGGATGCCGAAGCGGGCCGTCCGCCAATCGGAATGCGGGTCAGGATGCTGCAACGTGATTCCAGCTGCAGGATACGGCTCCTTTGCGGTTGCCGCAAAACCTGCTGGCAACATTCTTACTATCCGAATGATGTACGCATCCCTTGGGATCGTTTCGCCTGACCAGGGCCATCTTCAGCGCCTCATCGGCCAGCTCGGCAGGCGCCTCTTCCACGCGTAATAGCCCTGGCGGGTCACCTATGCAACCATAGATACAAAAGGAATCGAATGGCCAGAGAGGACTGCGCTTACCGATGGTCGATTCTTGACAGGCAAACTCAAGCCTCGTTAATATTACATGGTTTGCCAGACCGAATTAACAAAGGAGGGGTGTCGTGGTTGGTCTTTTCCGCACGTGGATGAGCGCCTAGAAAGCGGCGCTGTTGTGGCGTCGCGCTGTTTTTCTGCACGCCATTTCACGATTGGACATAACCATGATATTTGAAACCTCTCGGGGCAGGTCTGCTCTGCTGTGCCATTCATGGCAATTCAAGCTTTGTTTCGTATGGGGCGGCGAGCTCGTTTCGACATTGACGAGTTCGATTCTCCAAATGGGTCTTATTTGGCATCTCGCCCTCACGACAGGGTCGTCTTCTCTCCTCTCCTTAGCATCGCTGGCAGGCTTTCTGCCGATTGCTTTGTTCGGAATCCTTGCGGGCGCCGTTGTCGACAGACTGCCTTTGAAACGTGTCCTCATCGGCGCCGACCTCTTCATTGCCGCGGTGGGTGCCGCCTTGGCGATTGCCTCGTTGGCCGGCAGCTTACCTGCATGGCTAATTCTCATCACCCTGTTTCTCCGTGCAGTTGGTACTTCGTTCTACACGCCAGCCTCCCAATCTCTCACGCCCCATCTCGCCCCACCGGAGCATCTCGTTCGCCTATCGGGGGTGACTCAGGCGATTCAGTCCGGCGGATACATTCTTGGCGCCGCGCTTGCAGCAGTGATTTATCCCGTGGCGGGTATTACCGCTATGATTGTCCTCGACGTGCTGGGAGCGCTTTTCGCTTCTTTAGCCATCCTCGCCGCACAGATAGACGCAGGGAGCCTCGACGAAGCCGACCGCAGCTTGTCCTTTTCCAATAAGGTTCGAGAGCTCTTCTCTGAGATTTCGGACGGCTACAAGCTGATTAGGGGGTACAGGGGGCTGTTCGCCCTTCTTTGGTGCGGGTTCGTCTTCGCTTTCGCGTTCTCTCCGCTCGCGGCATTGTTCCCAATAATGACCTTGGGGCATTTTGGCGGTAGCACGGGGGATGCCGCTTTGGTGGAAATCCTTTTTTCTGCAGGCATGCTGGCTGGGTCCGGTATCTTGGCGGTTACGGGAGGGTTCCGCAATAGGTCGTTCACCATGGTCGCCGCGATTGCCGGCTTCGGCATTGCCGCAATCGTATCCGGATCGCTCGGCCCGTCATTGTTCGCTGCTTTCCTGCCGGTGAGCTTTCTTATGGGCGCATGCTCCCCGTTGTACGCGGGAACCCAGACTGCCCTTATGCAGGAGCAGATACCTCCTGAGTACCTAGGCCGCGTTTTCGGCCTCTACGGAACCATCATGGCTTGGGCCATGCCCATGGGCCTCGCAGCCCCCTCCGTTTTTGCGGATCTGCTTGGAGCTCCGTTATGGTTCGTCGGCTCTGGAGCGACCATGGTACTGCTTGCGATGGCTATGCTGCTTGCTCCGAGCGTCCGAAACGTGGGGAAAAGAGATACCGGGCAGATTCAATAGCCCAAGTATTCGAAAAAAAGAGGCAGCAGCCATCGGTTCAAGCGTCAGCCTTCAAGCCCTTGCGACGACGAGGTATTGCACTGACATCCCACATCGCGCTCCTTATTCGTCGCCAACTATCATTTTCGGATTTGCCGGCTTGCGCAAGGCCAAAACGCTCGCGCCGGCAATTGGGCAAAGGCGAAAAATCGACGTGAGCAATCTTTTTTGGCATGGCTGCGCTTCCAGTAAAACGCTAATACACAAAAGGCGGTTCAACCTATGGAACTCATAGTCAAAGCTAAAGACATCTTTTTGGAATATGCCGGCCGCGATATCCTAGATATCGAAGAGTTGGAAATCTACTCCTACGATCGCATCGGCTTGGTGGGAGACAATGGCGCAGGCAAAACCAGCCTGCTTAAAATTCTGAGCGGCAATCTTACCATTGCGGACGCCGACGTCAGGCGTTTCGGCAGCATTGCCCTCATCGGCCAACTCGATGAACTCGACCTTGATGCGGCTCAGGGCAGTGGTGAGATGCTCTCCCGTCTCAACGTCGCCGGAGTGGCGCAGGAGACGATGAGCGGCGGAGAGGAGACACGCGCCAAGATTGCCTCTGCGCTCTCCCAGCAGGCAAGCGCGATCTTTGCTGATGAGCCTACGAGCCACCTCGACCAAGACGGCATCAGTCTTCTCGTCGGACAACTCAAGGCATTTGATGGAGCCCTGCTCATTGTGAGCCATGACCGTTATTTTCTCGATCAGGTAGTGGACAAGATCTGGGAGCTCAAAGACGGCGGTATTTCCGAATTCTGGGGTGACTACTCCGACTATCTGCGACAGAAAGAAGAAGAGCGCAAAGTTCAGGCGGCTCGATACGAAGAGGCGATGCGCGAGCGCGAGCGCCTTGAAGCCGCCATCGAAAAACAACGGAAAAAAGCACGGCAGGTCGACGCCAAGCAGAAGGGCGCAAAGAAAAGCAACGAGAATGCAGGTCGATTGGGACATCAGAAAGCAACCGGCACCAAACAGAAGAGGATGTACCAGGCGGCTAAGAACATGGAGAAGCGCCTCGAAGCGCTCGAAGGGATTGAGGCCCCTGACAGCATTCGCACCGTGCGGTTCCGCCAGAGCAAGGCCCTGGAACTGCATAGTAAATTTCCCATCTCGGCAGACGATTTCAACTTGAGCTTCGGCAACTGCATGCTCTATGACCACGCGAAATTCGAGATACCGCTCGGTGCCAAAGTGGCCATCACCGGTGGCAACGGTACAGGAAAGACCAGCCTGCTGAAGGCAATCGCTCGACGCGCCGACGGTATCAACATCTCTCCCAAGGCAGAGATCGGTTACTTCGAGCAAACAGGCTACAAGTTCGACGCCCGTCAGTCTGCGATCTCGTTCATGCAAGATGGTTGCGAGTACAGCATGACCGAAATCCGAAGCATCCTCGCCTCTATGGGAATCGGACCGCGTGACCTGGCAAAGGACGTTGGCGTTCTCTCGGGAGGCGAAGTCATCAAGCTGCTGCTCGCGAAGATGCTGCTGGGCAGATACAACATCTTGCTCATGGACGAGCCTGGAAATTACCTGGACATCAAGAGCGCCGAAGCCCTCGAGCAGATGATGAGCGCCTATGCCGGAACGATAGTGTTCGTCTCCCACGATAAGAGGCTGGTCGAGAACGTCGCAGACATTATTTACGAAATAAAGGACACCAAGCTAGTCAAAATCTTTCAGCGCGAATAGCCCTAAATGAGCAAGAAATAATCCCCGAACGGAGACAAGGGAGTAAAACGGCAAAGAAAGAGCCTCCGTCCCAACGCAGGGAACGGAGGCTCTTTAATCGCTTTTACTCATCTCCGTCGCTGGTGGCTTTGTCATGACTCTCGTACGAAACGAAACTCAGCGGCATAGTGCGGCACTCAAAATCGCAGGTCAGAACCCTGTCGTCCTACTCCCACTCGATGGTCGCGGGCGGCTTGGACGTGATGTCGTAGCACACGCGGTTGGCGCCGGGAACCTCGGCTACGATGCGGCCGGAGATGCGGGCCAGCACGTCGTAGGGCAGCTTGGCCCAGTCGGCGGTCATGGCGTCGCTGGACTCGACGGCGCGCAGGATGATCGGGCGCTGATAGGTGCGCTCGTCGCCCATAACGCCAACGGACTTAATATCGGGCAGGACCGCGAAATACTGCCAGCAGCTGTGCTCGGAGTTGCGCTCGCCGGTCTGCTCAAACAGGCGCTGGTTGTAGGCGTCGAGCTCCTCGCGCACGATAGCGTCGGCGTTCTTGAGAATCTCGAGCTTCTCCTTGTCGACCGCGCCGATGATGCGGATGGCCAGACCCGGGCCCGGGAAGGGCTGACGGAACACGATGTGACCCGGCAGGCCGAGCGCCAGACCAAGCGCGCGGACCTCGTCCTTAAAGAAGTGGTCGAGCGGCTCGATGAGGTCGAAGTGCACGCCCTCGGGGAACGGGATCAGGTTGTGGTGGCTCTTGATGGTGGCCGTCTTGCCGCCCGTCTTGCGAGCGCCGGACTCGATGATGTCGGGGTAGATGGTGCCCTGAGCCAGATACTTGACCGGCTTGCCATCGCACTCGAGCTGCTGGGCGACCGCGAAGAACTCTTTCCAGAACTGCGTGCCGATGATGCGGCGCTTCTCCTCAGGCTCGGTCACGCCGGCCAGAAGCTCGGCATAACGGTCCTCGGCGTGGACGTGGATAAAGTCGACGTCAAACTGCTTGGTGAAGACCTCCTCCACCTGCTCGGGCTCGCCCTTGCGCAGCAGGCCGTGGTTGATGAACACGCAGGTCATCTGCTTGCCCACGGCGCGAGCGCCCAGCGCAGCCACGACGGAGGAGTCGACGCCACCGGACAGGGCCAGAATCACGCGGTCGTCGCCGACTTTCTCGCGGAACTCGGCCGTCATGGTCTCGACCAGGTTGTCCATGCTCCAGTTGGGCTCCAGGCCGCAGATCTCAAACAGGAAGTTGCTCAGCAGCTGCTGACCGTACTCGGAGTGCTTGACCTCGGGGTGGAACTGCGTGGTGAAAATCTTGCGCTCGACGCACTCCATGGCGGCAACCGGGCACACGTCGGTGCTGGCGGTAACGGTAAAGCCTTCGGGCACCTCGGACACGGCATCGCGATGGCTCATCCACACGGTCTGCTCCATGGGCGTGGAGTTAAAGAGCTTGGCACCGGCTGTGCGCGTGATGGTGGCGCGGCCGTACTCGCCCACCTCGGAGTGGCCGACCTTGCCGCCGAGCGTCACGGCCGTGATCTGATGGCCGTAGCAAAAGCCCAGGACGGGAAGGCCCAGGTCAAAGATGGCAGGATCGATGGTGGGAGCGTCCTCGGCGTACACGGAGGCCGGGCCGCCGGAAAGGATGAGCGCAGAGGCGTTCATCTCGCGAATCTCGTCGGCCGAGATGTCGCAGGGGACAATCTCGGAATACACGTTGAGGTCGCGGACGCGACGGGCAATGAGCTGACCGTACTGCGCACCAAAGTCGAGTACGAGGACCTTTGCGGAAGCCTTTTGATCCATGGTTTCCCCCTCTTGTTGGCGGGGAGCCGGTGCCCACCCGCGTGAATGAACGAAAATAACTTTCATAGTGTACACGTTATATGGGGCTTCTCGTCCCTCGCAGCCATCAGCGCACGGCAAACGCACGACCTGGGCCTTATTTGACGGCAATTGAAGTGATACTAAACGTTACAGATGATGTAATACGTTTGAACATTGGACGCCCTGTGCCACAATACTGCCGAACGACTCCGCCTCTGCGGCGGCAAATACGATAGGAATACCAGCATGAAGCGCATCCTTCTCATCGCCACGGGCGGCACCATCGCATCGACCGAGGACGGCAACGGCCTCTCCCCCGCCCTGACCGGTGAGGAGCTCGCCCAGAGCGTCCCCGAGATCTCGGGCCTCTGCGAGCTCAACGTCGTGCAGCCCATGAACATCGACAGCACCAATATGCGCCCGAGCGACTGGATGCGTATCCGCGACGTCATCGTCGAAGGCTATGCCGACCACGACGGCTTCGTGATTCTGCACGGCACCGACACCATGAGCTACACCGCGGCAGCGCTTTCCTACCTGATTCAGGACAGCCCCAAGCCCATCGTGCTCACCGGCTCGCAAAAGCCCATGGGCAATCCCTTTACCGACGCCAAGCTCAACCTGTACCAGAGCCTGCTCTATGCGCTCGACGAGCACTCGCACGATGTCTCGATTGTGTTTGGCGGCGTCGCCATTGCCGGCACGCGCGCCCGCAAGCAGCGTACCATGAGCTTTAACGCGTTCATTAGCGTCAACTATCCGCCCATTGCTTATATCCGCAACGACCGCATCGTTCGCAACGGACTCCATGGCACTCACCAGAACGAGAACCCGGTTCGTTTCTACGACAGCATCGACCCGCGCGTATTTGTACTCAAGCTTACGCCCGGCGTAAACCCGGGCATCCTCGACGCCCTTGCCGATAGCTACGACGCCGTGATTCTGGAGACCTTTGGCATTGGCGGTATCCCCGAGTTTGGTGAGTCGGGCGAGT
The DNA here is from genome assembly GCA_958444075.1 of uncultured Collinsella sp. Taxonomy (GTDB): domain Bacteria; phylum Actinomycetota; class Coriobacteriia; order Coriobacteriales; family Coriobacteriaceae; genus Collinsella. The sequence goes on from CAUCNB010000020.1 coordinate 16,850, forward strand.
CGTTCCAAGAGACAATTTTCCGCTGGGTCGATTCGGGCCGCACCGTCGTTATGACCACGCAGGTCCCCGAGGAGGGCCTTGATCTGGGCGTTTATGAGGTCGGCCGTGCTTACGCCGATCATCCGGGCATTCTGCGCGGCGACGACATGACCACCGAGACGCTCGTGGCCAAAACTATGTGGGCACTCGGCCAGTCACGCGATGCCGCCGAGATCCAGCGCCTGTTCTACAGCCAAGTCAACCACGACCGCATCCCGATGGCGTAATTCAGTTGTCGACGGGTATCCCCTATTCGATGCCCTCGAGAAGCTCTGATACCGTCATGCCGAGTGCGGGCGCGATCTTAAATAGAACCTTGAGCGTGAAATTTGCCGTCCCATCTTCGATTCGGTCGAGGTAGGGTCGGCTGATTCCTGTCGCCACACAAAAATCAACCTTGGAGATACCAAGGTCCCTGCGCGTCTGCTCGACTCGCTTGCCAAGAATCTGTTTCGCACGTTCGTCCATGCAGCCGAGTTTGAAATGGAGCTGAACAAAAACGTAAACTATAGTTTACGTTTAAACGAATACACAGGAGTTTTCTATGTCGGGTTCTTCGGTCCGCATGTACCGAGCCATGCTTCGCACAAACAGCGCACCGCCCAAGCTCGTCGTCGTTGAAGCAGAATGTCTTTCGCCCGATGAGCGCACAGCATTTGCATTGCTATCAAGTCGCGTCGCCGCCGTTCTGGTCCCTTGCCCGGCGCAAGGCGAACTTGCCATCCAATGCCAAGCGCACAGCTGCTCGCTCAATCAGGCTGCCGTAATCGCAACCAGCCAACGCGGTCTGCCCCTTCTCCTGGAAGCCGGTACCGCGCTCACCCTTCGCGGCGCCGGATACGAAAACGAGGCCGCCGCCGACATGGTCTTTAAACCACGATCGAGCGGCGGCCTCGCAGCAGCCATTGAATATGCGTGCAGGCTCGTTGCCTAAAAGGACAAGCTAGAAACCAAAGCCAAAGCCCGTTCCGGTAATAGCCGAGTACATAAAGTAAACGTTGATCACGTTGAGGAACACACCCGTGATGCAACCGTTGCGCAGGTAGCGCTCGCACACGATGCGCGCCATGGCGGCGGAGTCATCATTGTTTTTAGCCTGACGTCCTGCCGTAAAGTACGTCGCCACGCTCAGCAGCAGGTTGAGCACCGGCAGTGCCAGCAGCTCGTAGCTCTTGCCCCAGCGCGTCACCTCGCCGGCGGCGTTAAACTTCGTTGCCACCTCGGGGCCAATGTTGGGGATAACACACGCTGCAACCACCAGCGGAATCACCGCAAGCACGAGCAACGCAATACCCATGTAGCCAGCTTTTTTGCCGTATTTAAACATATGCGTCGTCCTTACACGTTAAAGCGGAAGTGCACGACGTCGCCATCGGCCATGACATAGTCCTTGCCCTCAATACGCAGCTTGCCGGCGGCCTTGGCGCCCTGCTCACCGCCGAGCTCGATGTAGTCGTCATAGCCAATGACCTCGGCCTTAATAAAGCCGCGCTCAAAGTCGGTGTGGATGACGCCGGCGGCCTGCGGGGCGGTCGCGCCCTGACGAACCGTCCAGGCCTTGACCTCCATCTCGCCGGCCGTAAAGAACGACTGCAGGCCAAGCAGCTTATAGGCCGCCTGTGCGAGCACGTCCAGGCCGGGCTGCTCCAAGCCCAAGCTCTCCAGGTAGTCGGCGGCGTCCTCGGGATCGAGCTCGGAAAGCTCGGCCTCGATCTTGGCGCAGATGGGCAGCGGCTTAACACCATCGATGGGCGCCAGATCGTCGTTGAGCATATCCTCGTCCACGTTGGCCACATACAGGATGGGCTTCATAGTGAGCAGGAACAGGCCCTTGGCAGCGGCGCGCTCCTCGTCGGTCATCTCCATGGACGCGGCGCGCTTGCCCTCGTTGAGCCAGGCAAGCAGACGCTTGGCGACCTCGAACTTGGGCATGAGCTCCTTGTCGCGCTTGGCCTCCTTCTCGAGCTTGGGCAGCTGCTTCTCGAGCGTGCCCATGTCGGCCAGGATGAGCTCGGTCATGATGGTATCGGCGTCACCGGCGGGATCGACGAACTCGCCCGTGCGGCCCACCTCACGCATGACGTTGGGGTCCTTAAAGTAGCGCACGACCTCGCAGATGGCGTCGGTCTCGCGAATGTTGGCCAGGAACTGGTTGCCCAAGCCCTCGCCCTCGTTGGCGCCCTTCACCAGACCTGCGATGTCGACGAACTCGACCGTCGCCGGCACGATGCGACCCGGGTTAACGATGTCGGCGAGCTTTTGCAGGCGGCTATCGGGCACGTCGACGATACCCACGTTGGGGTCGATCGTGGCGAACGGATAGTTGGCGGCAAGGCCGGTCTTTTTGGTAAGCGCGGTGAACAGCGTCGACTTGCCCACGTTGGGCAGGCCCACGATACCGATGGAAAGGGACACGACAGCTCCTTTTGGTACAAGCATTTCAAACTGCATAAGTATAGCGCCGCCGCAGCATCTGGGCTAACCCGGACGCCACGGCGGCACGAATGAAGCAGAGATAGGGGTCGCTGACTAGTCCGCGAGCTTCTCCACCTGATCGAGCATCTTGTCGAGCTTGGCCTTCGCCTCAGCCTTGACCTTCTGGGCTTCTTCGTGGGCCCTGGCCTTCTGGGCGGCCTTTTCCTCGGCCTCGGGATCGACGACGACTAGGTTGGATGCATCATGTTCAACCAACTTAAGCGCATGCTCGGGGCACACCTTGACGCAGGCTCCGCAGCCTAGGCAATACGTGGACTCCAGTGCAAAGCGGCCGCTTCCCACCAAATCGCAGGCAAACGTGGGGCACACGTTGACGCACTCGCCACACGACGTGCACTTGTCAAAATCGCATTCCGGCGTGCTCACCTGCATGTTCTGGGCAAGCTCGGGGTGGTTTTGCAACGTCGAGAGTACCAGCTGGCGCCCGTGCGTAAGCGTACGGCGACGTTTTGCCGTCGTGGCGCCGCACATGGTATTGAGCGTGCGCTCCAGCTGGGTAATCTGGTGGCGGTGGGCTTTGAGCTTCTGCGTCACCGAGGCCAGCGCCGCCGTTGCCGGGTTGAGCTTGGTCACGGTAAGGCCCGTGGTGCGGGCAATCTTATCCATGTACTCCTTGCGCTCGTACTCGCGGCGCTTATGACATTTGAGGCTCTTGGGGTCGACCTCCAGGCCCATGCCCGTACCGGCCCACTCCTCGGCGGTGGCGATGGCCTCGCCCAGAATATCCTCGCCACCGGTGTTGCGGCACTTATCGCACACGCCCAACGGCAGGTACACGCTCACGTTGGGATAGTCCGCCAGCACCGAGAACCAGGTCTCGGCCGTAATATCGCCCACGCAGGCGACGACGACCTCGTTTTCGCGCGGCATGCGCTTAAGGGCGCGCGTGCAGGTGACGTAGGCGGTCTCGTGGCTCGTAGCAGCAGAGACGATGTCGTCATACAGGTTTTTGGGCGCCAAGCGCGGCGAGATGATCGCCTCGGTCGGACAGGCAGCGGCGCAAAGGCCGCACTTGCGACAGGAGTCGAGGATCTCGATGGCGTCTTCCTCGACCTCGATAGCGTTGACCGGGCACACGTCCATGCACGCGGTGCAGCCGCTCTTTTCGTTTTTGCAGGTCAGACACGGAATGGTGTTGCCACGCGGACGCTCCTTGTAGTCGGCAGGATTCCACTGCGGCGCCGACGGATCGAGCGCATCGGTCACGCCGCCAAGCGGGTTTTTAAGAAAGTCGAAACCCTTGCTGATCTCGATAATGTCATCAAATAGATCGTGTTCCTGCGCCATGCGCGGCCCCTCCCTGAGCAGTGCAAACAAGCAAGAGATAATGATACGCTATCGGCCCGTGCCTCGGGCAAATTACACGCGGAGCACCTTTGCGGCAAATAGCCTATGGCCTATCGCCGCCCCGATTGCACAAGGTCGATCAAGCGCCAAACTATGCCTCGCGCATGAGCTCGACGAGCTTTTGCTTGGTCACCTTGGCCTGCTCGTTGGCCATATTGCGTTCGTTTCTAAAGGCCGCATCCGCAACGCTCATCAGGTCGGCATCGGAAATCTCGCCAAGGCCCAGCTCCTCGAGCGTCGTCGGCAGACCAACGCGCTGACAAAACTCGAGCACCTGTTCAAGCTCGGGCGCACGCTCCAGACGAAGCTGGACCACCAGACCAAACGCCACGGCCTCGCCGTGCATGGCCTTGCACTCGGGCAGAATCGTCAGACCGTTCGCGATGGCATGCGCCAACGCCAAGCCACCGCTCTCAAAGCCAACGCCCGAAAGCAGGATGTTGCACTCGATCAGGCGCTCAACCGCCGGCGATGTACGCCCCTTTTTGAGATCGCGCTTGGCAGCGACGCCGCATTCCATAAGCGTATCGTAGCAGGCACGTGCCGCGACCAGTGCCAAGTGCCCCGGCGCGCCACCGTGCTCGTTCGCGCCGCGCGCCGCGGCGCACGAACGCGCCTCAAAGTACGTTGCCAGCGCGTCGCCCATACCGGCAACCGTCATGCGCAGTGGGGCCGCCGCGACCACGTTGGTATCGACCACGACCAGGTCCGGATTCTTCTCGAGCATCAGATAGCGATCGAACGACCCATCCTCGTGATACAGCACCGAAATCGCGCTGCACGGACCGTCCATCGAAGCCGCCGTGGGGCATACACACAACGGCAGCTCAGCATAAAACGCAACGGCCTTTGCGATATCGAGCATCTTGCCGCCGCCAATGCCCACCACCATGTCGCAATACTCGGCCTGGGCTTCCTTGGCCATTTCGACAACGGCATCTTCCGTACACGGACCGTTGTAAATCTTAAAGAACGGCTCGCTTAGATCTTCATCCAGAAATCCATCGACGATTTGCCTGCACAGCCGATCCTCGGTGCCCTGGTCAAACAAGACATAGGCAGCGCAGCCCAACCATGACAAATACCTGCCCTGACGCGAAAGTTCGCCCGGCCCCTGAACATACCGGCCGGGACCGCCGTAAACCATAGGAAGCGCCATACGAGAATCCGCCCTTCATCAAACAACGATTGGTGCAAAGTAACCTGACCCCTTTGCACCAACTTGGTGCGATGGGGTCAGGTTAGTTTGCACCATAGCAAAAAGGGGCAAAGCCGTCTGCTGGCTTTGCCCCTTCCTTAGCTTGATTTACTCATCCATGAGATAGTAGTGTCCCAGCGCGTCGGCACCCAGGATGGCGTTTGCGACCATCTCGGGCGTCACCTCAAATGGCATATTGCACATGGTGTCATCGGGCGCGCAGGCGGCCTCGGCAACAATCATGGCCTGCTCGCGCGTAAGCTCGGCAACGCCAAGTTCCTTCATCGTGACCGGCAGGCCCAGCTCAATGCAGAAGCCCAAGACTTCCTCGAGTTTCTCAGTCGGAGCATCCTCGAGTACCAGCTGAACGATGGTGCCAAAGGCGACCTTCTCGCCGTGATACATGCCGTGGCACTCGGGCAGCATCGTCAGGCCATTGTGGATGGCATGAGCAGCAGCAAGGCCCGAGCTCTCAAAGCCAATGCCCGAAAGCAGCGTGTTGGCCTCGATGATATGCTCGACGGCAGGCGTGAGCGCACCCTTCTCCAGCGCGACCTTGGCCTTGACGCCATCGGCCATAAGCGTCTCGTAGCAGAGCTTGGCGAGCGCCAGGCCGGCCATGCCGCCCTTACCGCCGGCGCAAGTGCCACCGTCGGCATCATGCGTCGCCTGGGCCTCAAAGTAGGTTGCGAGCGCATCGCCCATACCGGAAACCGTCAGGCGCACCGGGCTCGCCGCGATAACCGTCGTATCCATCAGGACAATGTTGGGGTTTGCCTTAAGGAAGAGATATTTATCGAACTGGCCATCGTCGGTGTAGAGCACCGAAAGTGCCGAACACGGGGCATCGGTCGAAGCAATGGTGGGGCAAATGATAACCGGGGACTCCAGGTAATAGGCGACGGCCTTCGCGGTGTCGAGAATCTTGCCGCCACCGACGCCGACGATGATGTCGCAACCGTTGTCGCGAGCGAGCGCAACCAGGCGATCGACCTCGCCCTTGGAGCACTCGCCGTTAAAGTCCTCAAACAGCAGCTCGGCCTTAGCCTCGGCAAAACCGCCCTCGATCTTGGCACCGACGCGCTTCTTGCCCGAAGGCGTCACGATGACGAGGGCCTTAGCGCCGAGCGGCTCGACATAGGAGCCGAGCTTGGCGAGCTCGTCCGGACCCTGGATGTACTTGCTGGGGCTATTGAAAATTGCAGCCATAACTATCCCATTCTCTAAAAGAAAAAAGAAAGGGGCTCCGTACAGATACGTGCGGAGCCCCTCGTTACGATAACAAGAGTCGATTAGAAATCGATGTCGGTGTCGTAGTAGCAGGCCTTGAGGATCTTCTCGAAGTCGGCAGCCTTGGTCTCACGCGGGTTCTCGGGCGTGCAGGCGTCCTGCTCGGCGTTCGCGGCGATCTCGGGGAGCTTGGCGAGGAACTCCTCCTCGGAAACCATCTGCGGGTTCTCGGCGTCGACCTTCACGCCACCATTCGCGTAATCCTTGATGGACTGCGGAATGTTGAGCTGGTCGTTGAGGTCGCGAATCTTCTGGACGAGCGCGGCGATGAGCTCCTCGTTGGTCTCGCCGGGAAGGTGCAGGATCTCCTTGGCCACGTAAGCGTAACGCTCGGCAGCACGCGGGTCCTTGGAGTTCCACTGGATGACCTTGCCCAGGTACATGGCGTTAGCGGCACCGTGGATGATGTGGCCGTTCTCGAAGGCAGCACCGGTCTTGTGAGCCATGGAGTGAACGATGCCCAGCAGGCCCGAGGAGAAGGCGATGCCGGCGATGCACTGAGCCTCATGCATGTGCTGACGGGCCTCATGGTCGCCAGCATAGGACTTGGGCAGCCACTCGACGATCTCGCGGATGCCGTGCAGGGCGTTGGCGTCGGTGAACATAGAGGCGAAGGTAGAAACGTAGGCCTCCATGCAGTGGGTCAGAGCATCCATGCCGGTGTGAGCGCACAGCTTGGCGGGCATGGTGTAGGTGAGCTCGGGGTCGACGATGGCGACATCAGGGGTGATGTTGAAGTCGGCCAGCGGGTACTTGATGCCCTTGGCGTAGTCGGTGATGACGGAGAAGGCGGTAACCTCGGTAGCGGTACCGGAGGTAGAGGAGATGGCGCAGAAGTGAGCCTTCTGACGCAGCTCGGGGAAGCTGAACGGCTGGATGATGTTATCGAAGGACTCCTCGGGATACTCGTAGAAGACCCACATGGCCTTAGCGGCATCGATGGGCGAGCCGCCGCCGATGGCGATAATCCAGTCGGGCTCGAACTCGCGCATGGCCTCGGCGCCCTTCATGACCGTCTCGATGGACGGATCGGACTCGACGCCCTCGAACAGCTTGACCTCGAAGCCGCCCTCTTTGAGGTCGGCCTCAACGTCCTGCAGGAACCCGCCGCGGCGCATAGAGCTGCCGCCAGAAACGATGATGGCCTTCTTGCCCTTGAGGTTCTTCACCTCGTGGCGAGCGCCCTCACCAAAGTACAGATCGCGAGGATTGGTAAAACGTCCCATACTGTGCCTCCTAAACAAGCCCCTCTTAGACTTGCGTATATAACGGAGCACCCGATTGGCTCCGTTAGGACCGTTTTGCGCGTTGCCGGCGAGGGCAATGCGCGATGTCTAAACGTCTCAACGCTCAGACAAACACTATTTTACCGTTCTGGTTGGTCAGTTATTCACCTAAAGCCGACAATGATGAAACGTTTTTTCTATCCCTGAAGACCCTTGTGGGGCATTCATACTCCCAAGCTGGGCAAACGTTTTATCAAGGTTGACCACATATCCCGGGCAGGACGGTGCCCCTCCAAAATGCGCCCCGTTCGCCGCCAAAAATCGACCGTTTGCGGCACCGTGATACCACTCAGTCGTCCAAGGTGCCGACATTTGTGCGACATCCGTCTTCGTGGTGCAAAGGTGCATGTCCAAGTGCGGCACCCCCGGTGTGCCACATGCGGGTAAACTAGAACCTTATATAGAGACATTTGAACCCTAACCGCAGCAAAGGAGGCCCCATGGCATTCGATCCCATTCAAGAGGATTGCCATCGCCTCGTTCTTGAGGCCTTGCGCCGCGACAATATCCCGCTCACCGACGGCCCCGCCGTCGAGCGTCTGATGGATCAATTCACCCGCAACCCCGCGCCGCTCATCGTGCACGACCGCGACCGCGCCGGGCATCTGATTGCCAAGGTGGTCGAGGCCGTCGACTACCGCATTCCCTTTATCCCCGACGATGCCCAAGCCGAGCAGGAAGAGGCCACTGCCGAGAACATGCTTCGCGAGGCCGCCGCACTCGATCCGGCCAACTGGGATGCGCAGCGCATGCTGACGGCCCTCACCGCTGACTCCAACGAGGAATACGTACAGTACTTGGTATCCAAGTGCGATGAAGTCGAACACGACCTGGCGCTCAAGATCGCCTCGGCGCAGGACCCCTACGAGCGTGAAGCCGCAGGCGACCTTATGCGCCGCCCCTACCTGCGCTGGCTTGCCGCCCTTGCATCGCGCTCCCTCATTAGCGGCCGCTACCGCATGTCGCTCGAAGCCGCAAACCGCAGCCTCGACTTTGCCCCCAACGATCCTGCCGGCGTCCGCCACACCGCAATGCTCGCCATGGCAAAGCTCGAATACCCCGCTGAGGAGCTCAAGCGCTTTCGCTCTGCCCACTCCGTCCCCTATCTCGCCAACACGCCGCTGCGCCGTCGTCCCAAGGATGCAGAACGCGACTTGGACCCGTGGACGCTCATCGCGCTGATGAGCGCAGCCTGGCGCGAGCTGGACTACGAGGGTGCCGAGCACTACCTGCGTATCCTTGCGCGCTCGTGCCCGCACGCAGCCGAGGCGCTCTACTTCCAAACCGAGTTTCCCGATGGCGTCTATGCCCGCGTCAACGTGAGTGCAGGCTCCACCGACGAGCTCGTCCTTGCACTCTCCGAGGCGACGCCGGTACTGCAGGAGGGCCTGGGCGCGCCCGACAACGCCAGCTTTGCCGCCTGGGTCGCCACCAACGACATCGTGCGCTCCCAGATCGACGAGCGCATACTGCGGGCGGCCGAGCAGGGCTTGCCGTTTAAGGGAGGAGACCTCTAATGGATCCGAGCGTCTACATCCCCGCCTACCTGGAGCGCACCTATCTGGCGTCGCACCCCGAGCTCACCGATGCAGCACGCGAGCTTGTCCATAACGACATTAGCGCGAATCCCCAAAAGTATGCGCAGTCCGAGCATGCTCAGGCACTGCTGTCCTATGCCGGTGTTCATCGCCACCTGCTCGACGAGCTCCATCGCATCGAGGACATGGGCAGCGACGAGGAGTTTGAGCAGACGCGCAACCGCCTGTTCGACGATATGCGTGATGAGCTGCTCAAGATCGTCCGCATCGATGCGCTGGCCGTCGATGCCCAGCTGCTCGCCATCATTTTGGCGGACACGCCCGTTGACGCCTGCCTGGGCGACCTGATGAAGCTCGAGGCGAGCACGGCCGACTACCTGCAACAGAGCGTGCCCGGGTTTGATATGGAGGCCCCGCACTATTGGGCCAATAATGTTTTGGCCGACGGTGTCACCGCAGCGGACCTTACCGTGAGCGAGCCGGCCCTTATCGGGTGGCTTCACACACTCGAGGCCATCTCGCAGCTGTGCATGGCGAGCGCTCGTTACCGCGCCGCCGCCAACTATGCTCGCCGTGTCCTTAAGGCGGAGGGCTATCCCACCCGGGCCGCCGGCACCGTATTGCTTGCCCTCGCCCGCTTGGAAGACCAGGACGGCTTTTTTGCCCTGGCGCATCAGCTCGAGGAACAGATGGGGGCAGACGCACTCGAAAACTCTCCTTGGTACCTGCTCGCCCGCACGATCTTGCTGTTCAAAACAAACAAGATGCGCCCGGCGGTGCGTGCGCTGCGTGAGTTCGCTAACCGCTGCGAGGGCGGCGCGTTCTTCTTGCTGAATCCCATGTACCAGACGCCGTATCTTCCCTGCCGACCCGAGCCGCGCGACCCCTGGGACCTTTCGCACCAGGCAGTTTGGGAGGCCGACGGCATTATCTCGGACACCCCCGACTTTGCCCCCTGGGCCAACGCCTGCGAAGATGTATCGCAGCTCGCCCAGGAATTTGCGCGCCGCTACGGCTTTTAGCGACGCGATCGCCCCGACCATGTCATCTATGTTAGGAACGGCTTCATGAACCTCCGCTCATCTCTCGCCTGCACCTCGAGCGATATCGCCCGCTGGGGACTGCGCTCTGTCCTCAAACGCCAGGGTGGCGTGCTTCCCGGCCGCATCGCCATGAAGATCGACCCCGAGCTGCTAAGCGACCTCGCGAGCCTGGTCGACCGCAGCGTGGTGATCACCGGTACTAATGGCAAGACAACCACCTCCAACCTCATCGCTGACGCCGTTGCTGCCAGCGGCGCTACCGTGGTGTGCAACCGTGCCGGCAACAATATGGAGCCTGGTGTGGTGGGTGCTCTGCTCGAGGCCCGCGGCGGCCTTAAGCACACCAGCAGCGGCAAGCGCGTGGGCGTTTTTGAGTGCGACGAGCTCTACACGGTGCGCGTCCTGCCCAAGCTCAAACCGACGTACTTTGTGCTGCTCAACCTGTTCCGCGACCAGCTAGACCGCTACGGCGAGATCGACCATACCCAAGACGTCATCGCCCATGCGTTGGAGCTCTCTCCGACGACAACGCTCGTCTACAACGCCGACGATCCGCTGTGCGCCTCGATCGCCGCGCGCGTCCCCAACACGAGCATCGCCTTTGGCATCGACGGCGCCACGGGCACCGAGTCCGATCGCATTAGCGACTCGCGTTTTTGCTCGCAGTGCAACGCGCCGCTGGAGTATGACTATGTGCAGTACGGACAGCTGGGCGCCTATCATTGCCCTTCGTGCGGCTGGGGTCGCCCCGCGCTGCTCCGCCGCGTGACGGGCGTTGAGCTCGGCTGCGACGGCTACGGCTTTGACCTGGCCTTTGGACCCGAGGCCAACGCGCCCGCCGTGCACATCGCCACGCGCTACAACGGCCTGTACATGGTCTATAACGTCGCCGCCGCCTTCTTTGCCGCACACGAGCTGGGCGTGAACACGGCGCTTCTACAGCCTACGCTTAATGCCTACGTGCCCGCCGGCGGACGCATGGGCCGCTGGGATATTGCCGGCCGCACCGTCGAGGCCAACCTGGCCAAGAATCCCGTGGGCTTCGATCGCCAGATCCAGTCCATTAAAACGGCAGGTGGCAGGCTCTGCGCTTTCTTCCTCAATGACAACGACGCCGACGGCCACGATGTCTCGTGGATCTACGACGTCGACTTCGAGCGCATCGCCGATACCCCGGGGCTTGTCGCCTTTGCCGGCGGCACGCGTGCACACGATATGCAGGTGCGCCTCAAGTACGCCGGCATCGACGCCGCCATTATCTCGGACGTCGCGCAGGCAATTGGCGCCATGGCAGACGAGGCCGCCGATGACACCTTCTACGCCGTCGCCAACTACACGGCCTTCCCGCCGCTGGTCAAAGAACTCGACGGGCTGAAGGGTGCCGATGCAGCCACGGTTGCCGCCCGCGCCGCAGTCCGCGCCGACGGCAGCGCTCTTCCTGTCGGTATCGCGCCAGTCGAGCTCTCGCGCCCGCTGCGCATCGTCTACCTGTATCCCGATGCCCTCAACCTCTATGGCGACGGCGGCAACGTCATCGCCCTCGAGCGCCGCTGCGCCTGGCGCGGCATCCCCGTTCGCGTGGATGAGGTCCGCATGGGCGAGGTGCTCGATCTGCATGATGCCGATATCGTCATGATGGGCGGCGGATCCGATCGCGACCAGCTAGCCGTGGCACACGAGCTGCTCGCCCAAAAAGACAAGGTCGCAGCCTATGTTGAGGACGGCGGTTCGCTGCTCGCCATCTGCGGCAGCTATCAGCTGCTCGGCCGTTCGTACTATATGGGCGAAAATCGCATCGAGGGCCTGGGCGTCATTGCCGCCGAGACCGTACGCGGCTCCGACCGCCTGATCGGCAACGTCGCCGTCAAGACCGACCTGGCACCCGAGCCCTTTGTGGGATTCGAGAACCACGGTGGCCGCACGCTTTTGGACGCCGATGCCACGCCGCTCGGAACGTCCGTCGTCACGGGCACCGGCAACAACGGCGACGATGGCTTTGAGGGTCTCATCTACAAGGGTGTCATCGGCACGTACCTGCATGGCCCGGCGCTGCCCAAGAACCCCGAACTCGCCGACTGGCTCATCGCGCACGCCCTCGAGCGCCGTGGCGACACACAGGCCGCCGCCCTGCTGCCGCTCAAACCCCTCGACGACACCTACGAGCACGCCGCCCACGACGCCGCCATGAAGCTCCTCCCCTAACGCCCCAACCACCACAAAGGGGACAGGTACCTTTGTGGTGGTTTTCCAGTTTGCCAACGATATACGCGCCGGCAAAAAAGTCTGCTATACTCTTTTCCGCTGTCCCCATCGTCTAGCGGCCAAGGACGCCACCCTTTCAAGGTGGATATCGCGGGTTCGAATCCCGCTGGGGGCACCACAGAATCTGAGAAGCCCGTTACCAATTCGGTAGCGGGCTTTTTGCTACCCATACGCCGGGATTCGAACCCCGAAGGCATAAAATCACACTGTCATCCAAGGGCCCGTGGACAAAAAATAGCAAATATGAGTACTGTTACCAATTTAGTAACAGCGATTTCATGCCATCAGAAGGCGATTTGGACACAAGGCGTCCTACGGCGGAGGAATTGCAGGCATTTATCAGCTAAGTACTTGGACATATGTTGCGTAACACTGCATATTTTGCAAAAAGATAATGCTACAGGGCTTGTGACAGTACTCATATTTGACGTTTTTTGCCCACGACCCCTTATTGCGTGGGCGAATCAGTTGCAAAGCGGGATCCAAAGCGTCCTTCGCAAACAAAAACCGGAGCCCGCGCGATGCGGACCCCGGCTCAATACCGTGACGATATGTCAGTTACGTTCTACACGTAGAACAGGATGTCGTCGTAGGTCGGGACCGGCCAGTAGTCGGCAGCCACGATCTCCTCCATGGCATCCACGGCGGCACGCAGCGTATCCATAGCGGGAACAACCTCGTGCGCGTACACGTTGGCCTGCTCCTGGCCATCGAGGGTCTCGGCCTTCTGGTGTACGGCATCGAGAGCCTTGATGGAATCGTTGATGGCGGTGATGCCGTTGCAGAGCTTGTTGAGCGTGTTCTGCTCGCACTGCATGGCAGCGTCAGCACCGGCGGCGCGGATTGTCTCCAGGCCCTTAGCGACCTTGGTGGCATAGGCGGTGATGACCGGGCGATAGGTACGACGTGCCTCGCGAATCATCGTGGTAGCCTCGATGTTCATGAGCTTGTTGTACTTCTCGAGCTTGCAGTC
>CAUCNB010000021.1:0-29285 GCA_958444075.1 uncultured Collinsella sp.
CGGCCGCGGTGGTGAGCGTCGCGAGGGCGCTCGTGGCAACGGTGGCCGCAGCGGCGCCGGTCGTTCGAATGAGTCGCGCGATCGTCGCGACCCGCGTGCCAGCCGCGATCGTCGCGATGACTGGCGCAACTACGACGACACCCGCGATGAGCGTCGTGGCGGCTATCGTGGCGGGCGTGGCGGCAACCAGGCCGGCTCCCGCGGCGGCCGTGCCGGCGGTCGCGATAATCGTGGCAGCTATGGCAACAGCCGTGGCGGCAAGCGCGGTAGCAGCTCCCGTCGCCCCGGCGACGGCGGCGGCAAGCGCAAATAACATACGCATCGCCCGCTAGAGCGAGGTGAACCAAGGGCCCCGAGCAACTACGTTCGGGGCCCTTTTGTTTGCCGTATCCGATCGCTAGTTCAAATGTGATTTCCTCGGGAATGCATCTAGAGGATGCCGTGGGCTTGTTTCCTGCCATGCAGCAATGGGTCCTATGGGGTGCGCCGTGCATTTTTTGGAGTATTCTGCAGTTCGAGTTGTCTGCATATGATTCGACGTCGCCAACGGTGGCCTTCGGATATCCCTAGCGAGCGTTCCGAGTCAGATTTCGCCGTTTTCCGGAGCAGGGGGCGCGTCATTCTCGCCATGTCGGGACTTAGAATGATACGGCGCCCTACAGTTTTGCCCACCCGCGGCGGTGCTGGCGCGGTCACGTTGCAGAATACTCCGTTTTTTGTACGGGCCAGGATGGGGTACCTCAGGAGAACACGGCGGTATCCCGTAAATATATACAATCTGTTACCGTAATTTATACAAAACGAAGAGGCAGACAGCGTAGGGTGGGTGCATTGGGGTGCCTGGCGCACCAAAACGGGGAGCTCCCCCTCATGCGCCGTATACTCTGTCTGAATGTGAAAACAGCTTGACGCGTTGCCGGGCGTAGGGAGAGGGTGCCTCGATGAGCGTATTCGAAATTGTGTTTAGTCCGACGGGTGGAACGCGGAAGGTGTCTGGCCTTGTGGCCGGGGCGCTGGACAATAATACCGTTACCGTCGATCTGACCGATAGCGGGCTAGATCTCAGCGCTGTCTCGATGACTGAGGACGACGTGGCTGTTATCTCCGTGCCAGCGTATGCCGGCAGAGTCCCTGCCATGGCGGTCGACCGACTGAACATGGTTCACGGCAACGGAGCGCGGGCCGTTCTGGTGTGCGTCTACGGAAACCGCGCGTTTGAGGACACGCTCGTAGAGCTGGAGGACGTTGCGAAGCATGCGGGATTCCGGGTAATCGCGGCAGTTGCAGCCATTGCAGAACATTCCATTGCGCGACAGTTTGCTGCCGGTCGTCCGGATGCGCAGGATGCGGCGCAGCTCGCAGAGTTTGCGCAACAAATTCAGCAAAAGCTGTTGGCTGAGGATGCGTCCGAGCCCTCTATCCCCGGCAATCGTCCTTATAAACAAGCTGGAGGTCGCCGTATGGCACCCGAGGCAACAGAGGAATGCGTCTCCTGCGGTGCATGCGCCGCGGCGTGTCCCGTTTGTGCTATCGACAAGGGCGACCCCAAGCGAGCAGCTGACGAGGCGTGCATCTCCTGCATGCGCTGCATCGCCGTATGCCCGCGAGGCGCTCGCGAGCTTGATCCCAACGAGCTATCCGCTGTTTCCCAGATGCTGAGCAAGGTTTGCGTCGTGCGGAAGGAATGCGAGCTCTTCATCTAACGCATGCGAAATTGCTGCAAGGAGTGTTCCTGGGTGCCGGCGGGAAAGGAACGTCCCTAAGTGCCGCCTAAATACCGTTTATCGAAGAAAAAATACCGTTCGCCGGTCATAATGATTGTTCCGGCTTTGGGCTTGTCTACAATAATTCGCGTAAAAAGAAATGCGGAAGGTTACCGAGTCCCTCGGACGTGGGCCTAACCAAAGTCTTTGAACGGGTGCGTCTCTATGGATGCATTCGCTTGATTTTGGTTGGGCTATATTTATGAAGGGACATGCCACCATGGGTTTCTTTTCTCGCCTGATGGGCGGTTCGGATGAGCAAAAGACTGCAGCTTCCGAGTTCGAAATCCTCGCTCCCGTTTCCGGCGAGCTTGTTCATCTAGATAATACCAATGACCCCGCTTTTAGCAGCCGTGCCGTGGGCGATGGCGTTGCCGTGGTTCCCCAAGAGGGAACGGTGTGCGCTCCTGTTTCCGGTACCGTCGCGGCGCTGTTCCCGACCGAGCATGCACTGGGCATCATGTCCGACGACAGCTCTGCTCAGGTGATGCTGCATATCGGAATCGACACTGTTAAACTTGAGGGCAAGGGCTTCCATGCGCTTGTTGCCCAGGGTGACCATGTCGACGCGGGCCAGCCCCTCGTCGAGGTCGATTTCGACGCGGTCCGCGCCGCCGGCTTCGATCCCACGGTCTTCGTTATCGTGTGCGAGCGTTCGGAGAACTCGACTCTTCGTGAGCACGCTTCCGGCCCTGTTGCTGTTAAAGAGCCTGTCGTCTGGCTTTCCGAGTAAATTCTTTTGGTGGGTACCGTGGTTATCAAGCGAGTTTTCAACAATAACGTCGCAATGGTCACTTCGGACGATGGCTCCGAGCTCATTGTCATCGGTCGAGGCCTCTGCTTTGGCCGTCATGCCGGCGACGCTATCGATGAAGCATCGGTCGAAAAGACCTATGCGCTGCAGGAGGGCACTTCTCAGGATTCGCGTACGATTGACCGCTTGGCACATCTTTTGGAGTCTATTCCCACCGTCAACCTCGTGATTTCCGAGGACATTGTTCAGATGCTCCGTCGAGAGCTCAATGTTGATGTCAACGACAAGATTCTCATTGCTCTTGCAGACCATATCAGCCTTGCTTTGGAGCGCGAGCGCAAGGGCGTCCCCTGCGAGAATCCGTTGCTGCTCGAGATCCAGCAGTTCTATCGCAAGGAGTATGCGCTTGCGGGCCGTGCGCTGCAGATTGTCAAGGAGTATATGGGCATCCAGATGAGCGAAGAAGAGCAGGGTTTTATTACGCTGCATATCGTCAACGCCACCATGCCGCAACGCTCCGACCGTCTCATCATCTCGGTCCAGCTTGTTCGCGACGTGCTCGCGATTGTTTCCGAGCGCTATGCTACGACCCTCGATGACACCTCGCTGCCCTATGAGCGTTTCGTCCGCCACCTGCAGTTTTTCGCGCAGCGAGCGCTCGATCCCGCGGCCGGGCAAATCAATGGCGACGCGCTGTTCCGAATCGATGAAACGGCGTATCCGTGCGCATTCTCGTGCGCGGACGCCATAGCCGCCCACTTGTCGTCTACCTATAACGTTGTCGTTACCAATGCCGAGAAGAGTTATCTCGCGTACCACATTGTTAACCTGCTTGGAGAACCTGGTCTCTAGGCATAACGTGCCCACACATCGATTGATATAAGGCAGGGCTTATGGCCTTGTCCAGGGCACATCTGTCTCAATTTGCGGAAAAGGAAGGGGAGTACCGCTATGACCGCAAAAAAGAAGTTCAATTTCAAAGCGCCGTTGGAGGTGTTCGCGAAGTCAATCGTTCAGCCGATGATGTATCTCTCGGTTGCCGGCATTCTGCTCATCGTGGGCATTATTCTGACCAACAAGACCATCTGCGCCGTGATCCCTGTGCTGGGCTCCGGTCCGTTCCAGCTTGTGGGCGCCGTTGTCTATCAGTCGCTGATGTTTATCATCAACAACCTCTCGATTCTGTTCTGCGTGGGCATCGCCGGCGCCATGGCAAAGAAGAACAAGGGCCATGCTTCGCTGATCGCCCTGATGTCGTTCTTCCTGTTCCTGCAGGCTAATAACATCGTGCTCAACGCCACCGGTTCTCTTGCCGAAGCGAGCGGCATGCTCGGCCTTACCGGAACCGGCCAGGCCACCGTTATGGGCATTCAGGTCCTCGATACCGGCGTGTTTGGCGGCATCATTCTTGGTTGCATCACCGGTGCCGTGTTCAACAAGTACTCGAATAAGCAGTTCCCCATTGCCCTTTCGATGTTCTCGGGCGTTCGCTTTCCGTTCCTGATCATGATCATCATTTCCTGGATCATGGGCGCTGGCTTCTGCATCGTTTGGCCTCCGGTTCAGGGTGCCATCTCCTCCGTTGCCGGCATCATTAAGGAGTCGGGCAACATCGGTCTGTTTATCTACGGCATGCTCAACAAACTGCTCGTTCCCACCGGCCTGCACCACCTCATCTACACCCCGTTCCAGTTCTCCGATGTGGGCGGCACCCTTACGCTGGGTGATCAGGTTATCGCCGGCGCCTATCCCATCCGTGTTGCCGAGATGGCGATGACGGGCCAGCCCTTCTCCGATAGCACCTACTTCAACAGCTACACCTTCAACAACCTGTGGCCCTACATCGGTATCGGTCTCGCCTTTATCTTCACCGCTTACAAGGGGAACAAGGATAAGACCAAGGCCGTTATCATCCCGCTGATCATCACCGCCGTGCTCTCCTGCGTGACCGAGCCCATGGACTTCCTCTTTGTCTTTGCCGCTCCCGTGCTCTTTGTCGTTCACTCGATTCTTTCCGGCATCTTCCTGGTTCTGCTCAAGGTCCTCTCCGTGCCCGCTTCGACTGCAGGCGGCATCATCAACATCGTGGTTTCCAACCTGGTCCTCGGTGTCGACAAGACCAACTGGCCGGTTATGCTGGTGCTTGGAGTCGTCAACGCCGCTCTGTACTTCTTCCTCTTCACCTTCCTTATTAAGAAGCTCAACCTCCACACGCCTGGTCGCGAGGAAGAGTCCGAGCTTGCTGAGTCCGTTGCCGAGGGCGAGGCCGCCGCGTCTGTCGCGGTGAAGCAGGGCGCTGTTGCCGCGGCCCCCGCAGAGGGCGTCGATGCAGGTATTGCCGATCTGGTCGCAGGTCTTGGCGGCAAGGACAACATCGAGGAGCTCGAGAACTGCTTTACGCGTCTGCGCGTGAACGTTAAGAACCCGGACCTCATCGATGAGAACCTCATTAACCACGTGCCCAACAGCGGCATCAACCGCAACGGCAATAATATCCAGATCATCTTTGGCATGAAGGTCGCCGAGATGCGCGACAAGGTCGAAAACGCAATTGAGAAGGAGCAGTAAACAATGATCATTACTCTGTGTGGTGGCGGATCCACCTTTACCCCCGGCATCGTCAAGTCCATCGCTCTGCGCAAGGACGAGCTCGACGTTGACGAGATTCGTCTGTACGACATCAACGAGGAGCGCCAGCGCAAGATCGGCGTGCTCGTGGACTGGATTTTGCACGAGGACCTTGGCCTGGACATCAAGCTCACGGTGACCACCGACAAGGAGACTGCCTTTACGGACGCGAGCTTCGTGTTTGCCCAGATGCGCGTGGGCGGCTATGCCATGCGCGAGCAGGACGAGAAGATTCCGCTGCGTCACGGCTGCGTGGGCCAGGAGACCTGCGGTTGCGGCGGCCTTGCCTACGGCATGCGCACCATCTTCCCCATGGTCGAGCTGATTGACGACGTTGAGAAGTATGCCAAGAAGGACTACTGGATTCTCAACTACTCCAACCCCGCTGCCATCGTGTCTGAGGGCTGCCGCGTCCTGCGCCCCAACGCTCGCATCATCAACATCTGCGACATGCCGATCGCGATTATCGACGTGGTTTGCGCCGCGCTCGATATCGACAAGAAGGATGTCGAGTACGATTACTTTGGTCTCAACCACTTTGGTTGGTTCACCTCGATCCGCCACAAGGGCGAGGAGGTGCTCCCGCAGCTGCGCGAGTACATCAAGGAGCACCAGATCCTGCTGCCCGACTCCTACCTCAAGGGCATGAGCTCGCTGATGTCCAAGAAGCCCGAGGAGGCCACCGACGAGCACCCCGAGCAGAACCGCCACACCAAGGGCAGCTGGTACTACGTCTGGAAGGGCGAGTACGAGATCATGGAGTGCTTCCCGGAGTACCTGCCCAACACGTACCTGAACTACTACCTGCAGCAGAAGGAGTTCGTCGAGCATTCCAACCCCGAGCGCACCCGTGCTAACGAGGTTGAGGAGACGCGTGAGAAGAACCTCTTTGATGGTATCGATCACTACGAGAAGACGGGCGAGATCGACGAGAGCACGTTCTATGCGGGCAGCCACGGCGACTGGATTGCCGACCTGGCTATCGCTCTGAAGAACGACACCAAGCAGCGCTTCCTGGTCATTTGCGAGAACAAGGGCGCTATCCCCAACATGCCCTACGACGCTATGGTCGAGCTGCCTGCCTACATTGGCAAGAACGGCCCCGAGGTCATCAGCCGCGACAACATTCCTCTGTTCCAGCAAGGTCTTATGATGCAGCAGCTGAACTCCGAGAAGCTCGTGGTCGAGGCTACGATCGAGGGTTCGTACGAGAAGGCGCTCAAGGCCTTCACACTCAACAAGACCGTGCCGTCGATGAAGGTCGCCAAGGAGGTTCTCGACGACATGATCGAGGCCAACAAGGACTTCTGGCCCGAGCTTAAGTAAAGGCAACAGGGTCGCTGGCCGCATACCTAGAGCAATGCCCCGTCCACGTGATTGCGTGGACGGGGCATTGTCATTTGGTAACGCGTTTTATCAAATATGGCATTTATCTGCGGTAATGTTCTATTTCACCGCTGAGGGTGACATTTCATGCCGCCTGCCGAACTGCGTGGAGACCTAACAACTTTTTAGGTCAGTGTTGTGCGTGTAGCAATTTCGCCCGGCCTCGCCTCCGGGCTGCCATGTGAGAGGGGATCTTTATGGCACGACTGCACGTAATGGAACGCAGCCACGCTCAGACCGTCATGGACGATCTGCACGATGCGCTCGGACGTCGTCTGGCGGTGAGTTCGCTCGCCCCGTGTCCCGTTGAGTTTACGGCAGCGCTCGTCAACCTGTGCTCCACCCAGAGCTGCGGCAAGTGCACACCTTGCCGTGTGGGCCTGAGCGCGCTGAGCGACCTGCTCGCCGATGTGCTCGAAGGGCGCGCCGATGAGTCCACGCTCAACCTGATTGAGCGCACGGCCCGCACCATCTACCTTTCGAGCGACTGCGCCATCGGCTACGAAGCCGGCGCCATGGCACTCACGGCCATTCGCGGCTTCCGTGACGATTTTGAGCATCACATCCGCGAGCACTCCTGCGGCTTTGACCGCGAGGCCCGCGTCCCGTGCGTCTCGGGCTGCCCGGCGCACGTCGACATTCCCGGGTACATCTCGCTGGTCGAGGCCGGCCGCTATGCCGACGCCGTCAAGGTCATCCGCAAGAACAATCCGCTGCCGCTCGTCTGCGGCTTGGTGTGCGAGCATCCCTGCGAGATGCACTGCCGCCGTGGTATGGTCGACGACCCCATGAACATCCTCGCCCTCAAGCGTTTTGCCGTCGAGCACAGTGACCTCAACGATCACAAGCCGCATGTGGTGGACAACACCGGTAAGCGCGTCGCCGTGATCGGCGGCGGCCCGGCCGGCCTTTCCTGCGCCTATTATTTGGCCGTGATGGGCCACAAGGTGACGATTTTTGAGCAGCGTCACCACCTGGGCGGCATGCTGCGCTACGGCATTCCCAGCTACCGTCTGCCGCGCGAGCGCCTGCAGGCCGAGATCGACTGGATCTTGAGCGCCGGCATCGACGTTGAGCTCGACCACTCTGTGCGCGGCGAGGAGCTCGCCCGTCTGCGTGACGAGTACGATGCCGTCTACCTGGCCATTGGCGCCCACAGCGATAAGAAGCTCGGCCTTCCGGGCGAGGAAGCGCTCGGCGTGGAGTCGGCCGTCAAGATGCTGCGCGCCATCGGCGACGACGAGCTGCCCGACCTGAGCGGCCAGCGCGTGTGCGTCATCGGCGGCGGCAACGTGGCCATGGACGTGGCGCGCTCCGCCGTGCGCTGCGGTGCCGAAAAGGTGAGCATCGTCTACCGCCGTCGCATCTGCGACATGACGGCCCAGGACGC
Source organism: uncultured Collinsella sp. (assembly GCA_958444075.1). GTDB lineage: Bacteria > Actinomycetota > Coriobacteriia > Coriobacteriales > Coriobacteriaceae > Collinsella. Next base: position 7,922 of record CAUCNB010000021.1, read on the forward strand.
CGAGATCGCCGGCGCCCAGGCCGAGGGCTGCGAGGTACTGGAGTTGACCGCCCCGCTCGCTATCGAGACGGGCGAGGAAGGTCGCGTGAGTGGCCTGCGCGTGCAGCCGCAGATTATCGGCGAGCCCCGTCGTGGGCGTCCGGCCCCGCGTGCCGCCGCCACGCCCGAGCGCGTCATTCCCTGCGAGCGCGTGTTTGTGGCCATTGGCCAGGACATCGATTCCAAGCCGTTTGAGGACATGGGCATCGCCTACAAGTGGGGTCGCGTCGTCACCGATTCGGATGGCGCCGTGCCTAACTTCGATGGCCTCTTTAGCGGCGGTGACTGCCAGACCGGCCCCGCCACCGTCATCCGTGCCATCAACGCCGGCCGCGTTGCTTCGGCAAATATCGACCGCTATCTGGGCTTTGACCACAAGATCAAGCTCGACGTTGAACTGCCGACCGTGCAGTTTAAGGGCAAGCACGAGTGCGGCCGCTGCGAGCTGGGCGAGCGCGAAGCCGGCGAGCGCATCCACGATTGGAATCTGGTCGAGCAGGGCCTTACCGAGGAGGAGGCACGCCAGGAGGCAAGCCGCTGCCTGCGTTGCGATCACTTTGGCTTTGGCGCGTTCCGCGGAGGGAGGAACCTGGAATGGTAGAGCCCAACAAAACCACCGTCAGTGACAACACCGAAAACGGAGCGCACAATATGGCCAAGCTCACTATCGATAATTGCGAGGTCGTGGTGTCCGAGCGCACCACGATCCTGGATGCAGCCAAGTCCGTCGGCATCCAGATTCCCACCCTATGCTATCTGCGCGATCTGAACGAGATCGGCGGCTGCCGCGTGTGCGTGGTCGAGGTTGAGGGCTGCGATCAGCTGGTTGCCGCCTGCAACAACTACGTGCTCGACGGCATGGTGGTCCACACCAACAGTCCCAAGGCCCGCGAGGCCCGTCGCACCAACGTGCAGCTGCTGCTGTCCCAGCACGATTCGCAGTGCACGAGCTGCGTGCGCAGCGGCAACTGCAACCTGCAGACCATCGCCAACGACCTGGGCATTTTCTATCTGCCGTATCAAAGGCATTTGGCGGGCGAGGGCTGGGATTTCGATTTTCCCATCATCCGCGAAAACGACAAGTGCATTAAATGCATGCGCTGCATCAAGGTGTGCGAGAGCGTGCAGGGCCTGGGGATTTGGGACCTGACCAACCGCGCCACGCATACCGCCGTGGGTACCCGCGGGCGCGCACCGATCGGCAAGACCGATTGCGTCGCGTGCGGCCAGTGCATCACGCATTGCCCGACGGGCGCCCTGCGCGAGCGCGACGATACCGAGACCGTGTTTGACGCGCTCGCCGATCCCGACAAGATCGTGCTGGTACAGATAGCGCCGGCCGTGCGCACCGCCTGGGGCGAGGAGCTCGGCATTCCGCGCGAGGAGGCAACCGTTGAGCGTCTGGCTTGCGCGCTGCGTCGCGTGGGCTTTGAGTATGTGTTCGATACCGATTTTTCGGCCGACCTCACCATTATGGAGGAGGGCTCCGAACTGCTCGAGCGCCTGAGTAAGGCCGCCAAGGGCGAGGGCGACAGCCGCGGCTGGCCCATGTTTACGAGCTGCTGCCCGGGCTGGGTGCGCTTTGTGAAGGCGCGCTATCCGGAGTTTGTCGACAACCTGTCCACGTCCAAGTCACCGCAGCAGATGTTCGGCGCCATCGCCAAGACCTACTACGCCAAGGTGCTGGGCGTGGAACCCGAGCGCCTGTTCGTGGTGTCCGTGATGCCGTGCACGGCCAAGAAGGCCGAGTGCGCGCTGCCGAGCATGGTGGGCGAGGACGGTGCGCCCGATGTGGACGTTGCGCTGACGGTGCGCGAGATGGTGCGCATGATCCGCGCGAGCCACGTGAGCGTGGACACGCTGGTCGAGGAGCCGCTCGATACGCCGCTGGGCTTTGGCACAGGCGCGGGTGTGATCTTTGGCGCCACGGGTGGCGTGATGGAGGCCGCCGTGCGCTCGGCCTATTACCTGGTGACGGGCAAGAACCCCGACGCCGACTTCTTTACCGACGTGCGCGGCCTGGACGGCTGGAAGGAAGCCGTGGCCGATATCGATGGCACCAAGGTGCGCGTCGCCGTGGCGCACGGGCTGGGCAACGCCGCCCGCCTGCTCGACGCGATTCGCGATGGTCGTGTGAGCTATGACTTCGTTGAGGTTATGGCGTGTCCGGGCGGCTGCGTCGGTGGCGGTGGTCAGCCCATCCATGACGGCTGTGAGCTGGCGGCAGAGCGCGGCCAGGTGCTCTGGGGCCTCGATGCGGCGGCAGACATTCGCTTCTCGCACGAGAACCCCGATGTTCAGGCATGCTATCGCGAGTTTTTGGGCGCGCCGCTCTCGCCGCTGGCTGAGGAGCTGCTGCATACCGATCATCACGCCTGGTCGATGCCCAACGAAGGGAAGTGCTAGCGATGCGTGCGTTTAATGTTGAGATGACGCGCCGAGGGTTTGCCTCGGCGCTTGCCGCGGGCGCGCTGTCGCTTGCGCTCGCGGGCTGTGGCGGCGGGGCTGCGGGGGCGGGGTCTTCTGCGGGTTCGGCTGCTGGGTCTTCGGCGAGTGGCGCTGCCGCTGAGTCGGTCGAGGTGCGCGTTGCCTCGCTCAAGGGACCGACGTCGATCGGTCTGGTGCAGTTTATGGACCAGGCTGCCGATGGCGAGACGGACAATGAGTTCGACTTTGCGATCAGCGCCGCGGCCGACGAGATTGTGCCCAAGGTCATTCAGGGCGATATCGACATTGCCCTGGTGCCGGCCAACGTGGCGAGCGTGCTCTACAACAAGACCGAGGGCGCGGTGCAGGTCATCGACATCAACACGCTGGGCGTGCTGAACGTGGTGACGGGTAACGCGGACGTTACTTCGTTTGGTGATCTGGCGGGTCGTACCGTCTACATGACGGGCAAAGGCACCACGCCGGAGTACGTCATGAACTACCTGCTGGAGCGCGCGGGCCTGACCAGACAGGTGACGCTCGAGTTTAAGAGCGAGCCCACCGAGGTGCTGTCGGCCCTGCTTGCCGACCCGTCCGCCGTGGGCGTGCTGCCGGAGCCGTTCAAGACAGCTGCCATCGCCAAGAGCGAGGGCAAGCTGTCGGCACCGGTGAGCCTGACCGATGTGTGGGACGAGCTCGCGGGTGACACGGGCTCCCGTTTGCTGACGGGCGTGACCGTGGTGCGCCGTGCCTTTGCCGAGGAGCATCCCGAGGCCGTTGCGGAGTTCTTGAGCTGCCATGCGGCGAGCGTTAAGGCTGTCAATGCGGCGCCGGCAGACTGGGCGCAGGCCGTGGTCGATACCGGCATCGTGGACAACGCCAAGATCGCCGAGAAGGCGATTCCCGGGTGCATGCTTGTCTGCCAGACGGGCAAGGATATGAAGGCGGCGCTCTGTGGGTACCTGCAGGTGCTGGCCGATGCGGACGCGAGCGCCGTGGGCGGCAAGCTCCCGGCCGATGATTTCTACTACATGGAGTAGCCCGTGCGTGCGTTTGCTCGACAAATGACAGAGCGTATGAAGGCGGTGTCGGCAGCAGGTGCCGTCGCCGCGTTTTGGCTTGCTGTGTGGGTGCTGGTGGCGGCGCTGGTGGCGCAGCCGCTGATTTTGCCGGGGCCGGGTGCTGTTGCCTTGGCGCTGCTGCGCCTGATATGCGATGCCGGCACGTGGGCGATTCTGGCGGGCTCGGGCGCGCGGATACTGGGCGGGCTGGCGCTTGCCGCGGTATGCGGCGGTTTGTTGGCCGGGATTTCTGTACGGTCGCGGGCGTTTGCCCGCTTGGTGGCGCCGGCGCTTTCGTTTGTTAAGGCGACGCCGGTTGCCTGCGTGGTGGTCCTGCTGCTTATTTGGTTGGGGTCGGCACGTGTGAGCATCGCGGCGGTCTTTTTGATGGCGCTGCCGGGCGTGTATTTCTCGCTGGTCGAGGGCTTGGCGCAAGTGAACAAACCGCTGGAGCAGATGTTTCGCCTGCATGGCGTACGGGGTTGGCGCCTGTTTTGCGCCCATACCTGGCGCGAAGTTCTACCGTTTGTGCTTTCGTGCGCGCAGGCAGTGATTGGCATGAGCTGGAAGGCCGGCGTGGCCGCGGAGCTGATCGGCATGGCGGTGGGTACTGTAGGCGAGTGCATCTATCAGGCAAAGCTGCTCATCGAGACAGCTGACCTGTTGGCTTGGACCGTGTTGGTCGTGGCGGCATCGTGGACATGCGAGCGTGTGCTGGTGTGGCTGCTGCGGGCTTCGGGGCCCGTGGCATGGCGTGCGGCGGTACGGTCGCATGGACGCGGCTTGCACGGTCGTGCGGGCGCTGCCGACGTGGCGGAGCTTGCGCTTGCCGTGGGCGATCGCGCGCCCTGGGCGCCGGCGCTGGATGGTCTGGTGCTCAACGTGCCCGCGGGCGGGCGCGCTTGCGTGATGGGCGCCTCGGGTGCTGGCAAAACAACGCTGCTTGCCCTGGCGGCGGGGGAATGCGCACCGTGCTCCATGATGTTCCAGGATGCGCGTCTGGTCGAGGACGCTTCTGCCTTGGATAACGTGCTCGTGTGCGCCGATGCACGCGTGGATGCCTCGAGTGCCGCAGCCCTGTTGCGCCTGCTGGTGCCGGGAATCGACGTGCATGCTTGTACGGCCGAGCTTTCGGGCGGCCAGCGCCGACGCGTCGAAATCGCTCGCGCCCTGCTGTGCCCGGGCGGTGCGGTGATTCTGGACGAGCCCTTTACCGGCCTGGATGTCGCCGCGCGCGATGCGACGGCCGAGGTCGTGCTCGACCTCCTCGATGGCCGCACACTCCTGTTCGCCACACACGACGCCTCCGACGCTCAGGCCCTCGATATCTCGGACATCATCACGCTCTAAATACTTACTCAGCAACAAAATGATCCGTTTTCCTCCGTCCCCATGGGGTCGGGTATGGTATTCTATCTGCGGGGTAATACTTAGGAATACCAAGTAATACCAACGCCGTAGAAACACACTCCAGATGCGGGCCAATCGGGTTGCCTTCACGGCCCGTCGCCCAGCCGCGTGGCCCGCATCTATCCGCACCACCGTCGTTTCAAAAAGGAAGCGCCATGGCAGAACACATGACCCCGGTTGTCGCGAAGGTCTTGCCCGAGGAAAAGGCGGCCTTCGCGGCGGCAACCCAGCTCGTGGGCACCACGCCGTCCAACGCCATCCGCATGTTTATCGCCGCGTTCAATCGCTGCGGCACCTTCCCGTTCGACATTTCGCCCAACGGGGCTTTTGGCGCTGCGCCCGATTCTCATCAACAATGACTGTCCCCAAGTGCCGGGTTTTGAGGAGGTTGGCATGCTCAATGCGCTGGTTTGGGCGCTTGCCTGTTTTGGTGTCGTCGCTGCCGATATTGCCCTGAGCATTGTTTTGTTCTCCGCGCTGGACATCGTGTCGGCACTGACGGGTTTCCCGATCGACAATCTCGATATTCAATGGTTTCAGGCCGCCGCTCAGACGGCGTCGTTTTTGATGGCGCTGCTGTGGTGGCGCTATCTGTGGCCCCGCTCCTTCATGGCGCGCCGGCAAGGTGAACGCCCGCTCGGCGGGGGAGCAAATGCTGCATGGAAGCGCATCGCATACGTTGTCGTGATCGGCCTATCCATGCAGGTGGTCATTAGCTACCTATGCGACGGCGTGCTGTCGCTGCTGCCCGAGGTTGCGGCGGACTATAGCGAGCTCGTCGAGGAAACAGGCTTGGGCGATACCAACCTTCTTGCCGTCCTGACCACGGTGCTCGGCGCCCCATTTTGTGAAGAGCTGCTGGTGCGCGGTATCATTTTTGAGTTTTCGCTCCGAGCGTTTAATCCGCAGTGCCGCCCACTTTGGAAGCGCCTGCGTCGTGCGGGTGCGCAGGACGGCGCCATGGTGTCCTGGGCGGCCCCGAGCACGTGGGGTATCGCCGCGGCGGTCGTGCTGCAGGCGGCGATCTTCGGTTTTATGCACATGAACTGGGTGCAGGGCTGCTATGCGGGCGCTGCCGGCCTCATTTTTGGCTGGGTGCTCGTGACGACCGGGAAGCTCCGCTACACGATCCTGCTGCACTTTGCCTTTAATGCCGGGTCGTATCTCATGACGTTGCTCTGGTTTGTGAACACGCCGTTTGACGTGGTAATCACGGTCACCATCGCCGGCATCATCCTCGTGGAGGCGATGCGCTCACTGCGCCACGCATGCGAGATGGGCATAGCGACAGCACCGCTGCCCTAATTGCGGCGTCCGCCTCCGTTGGCGCCCTGACGCCCCTGAGCTGCACGGTTGCGGCCGGCGGTGTTCTGCGCACGCGACATGCCGCCGTGCCCCTTGCTGCCCTTGGGGCCCTTGCCGGCGCCACCGTGGGCCTTGCCGCCCTTCTTGCCGGTGCCATGCCCGCCGCCGGCAGAGGTCTCGCCCGGGCGTGGCGGCACGGGGCGAATCAGGCAATGCTTGGTGTAGCCGATCAGATCGCGACGGCCAGCCTTTTCCAGTGCCTCGCGCACGAGCTTGTAGTTCTCGGGCTTGCGATATTGGATGAGCGCGCGCTGCATAGCCTTCTCGTGCGGGTCGCGTGCCACGTAGATCGGCTGCATGGTGCGTGGGTCCACGCCGGTGTAGTACATGCAGGTCGACATGGTGGACGGGGTGGGGTAGAAGTCCTGCACCTGCTCGGGCATGTAGCCCATGTCGCGCACGGCCTCGGCAAGGTCCACAGCTTCCTTCATGGTCGAGCCGGGGTGGCTCGAGATCAGATACGGCACCACGTACTGCTTGAGTCCGTATTCGCGGTTCAGGCGTTCAAATTTACGGCAGAACGCGTCGTAGACGGCGCGGCTCGGTTTGCCCATCACGGAGAGCACCGCGTCGCTCACATGCTCGGGCGCTACGCGCAGCTGGCCCGAGACATGGTGCTCCAGCAGCTCGCGCAAAAACTCGCCCGAGGCGTCGGCCATGGTGTAGTCAAAGCGGATGCCGCTGCGGACGAAGACCTTCTTGACGCCCGGCAGCTGGCGCAGATCGCGCAGCAACTGTGTGTAGCCGCTCTCGTCGACCACCATGTTCTTGCACACACTCGGCCACAGGCAGCGCTTGTTCTTGCACACGCCATGCTTGAGCTGTTTGTCGCAGGCAGGGCGGCTAAAGTTAGCCGTCGGTCCGCCCACGTCGTTGATGTAGCCCTTAAACTCGGGATCGCGCGTGAGCAGCTCGGCCTCGCGCATGATCGAATCGTGGCTGCGCATCTGCAGCACGCGGCCCTGGTGGAAGGTGAGCGCGCAAAACGAGCACTCGCCAAAGCACCCGCGGTTGGAGCTGATCGAAAACTTGATCTCGGCAAAGGCCGGTACGCCGCCCGCCGCGTCGTAGTCGGGATGCCAATCGCGGGCGTAGGGGAGCTCGGCGACCTCGTCCATCTCGTCGGTGGTGAGTGTTGCCGATGGCGGGTTCTGCACCACATAGACGCTGTTGGGGTAGGGCTCTACCAGGCGGTGTCCGGTGATGGGGTCCATGTTTTGCTGCTGCACGTTAAAGCTGCGCGCGTAGTTGAGCTTGTCGGCGGTAAGGTCGTCCCAGCTGGGCAGCAGGTCGTAGTCGTAGACCTCGTCGAGCGAACCCGTGCGGTAGACGGTGCCGTTGATATAGGTGATCTGGTCGACGGGCAGTCCCGCGTCGAGCGCGTCGGCGATCTCGACAATCGCGTGCTCGCCCATGCCGTAGATGAGGATGTCGGCGCCCGAGTCGAGCAGTACCGAGCGCTTGAGCTTGTCCTGCCAGTAGTCGTAGTGGGCCAGACGGCGCAGGCTCGCCTCGATGCCGCCGATGATGATGGGGGCGTCCTTGAACGTCTGGCGGATGAGGTTACCGTAGACCGTGACGGCACGATTGGGACGGCGCCCCTCCTCGCCACCGGGGGTGTACGCGTCGGTGTGGCGGCGGTGCTTGGTCACCGAATAGTGGTTAACCATGGAGTCCATGTTGCCGGCGCTGACGAGAAAGCCCAGGCGCGGCTCGCCGAGCACGGTGATGCTGGCGGGATCGGTCCAGTCGGGCTGACAGATGATGCCCACCTTGTAGCCGTGTGCGTCGAGTACACGGCTGATGATGGCCATGCCAAAGCTCGGATGGTCCACGTAGGCATCGCCACAGATGTAGACGAAGTCGCACTGGTCCCAGCCGCGCGCGTCCATATCGGCGCGGCTGACGGGGAGGAACTTGTCGCGGCCCGGTCGCCAGGGGCGTGAGGACGCTGCCTGGGTGTGCGCGGCCCGGGTGGCAGGGGTGGCCGTGACCTGCGCCTTACCGCTGCGTTTTTGCTGCTGGCCGCGCTGGGCATGCTTGCCGTGCTGGTTGTGCTGAGCGTCCTGGGGCTTTTTTGCCACGATTCCTCCCATTGTTAGTATGCTGCACGTAATTGTAACCAGTCTTTTTGGGACGGCGCCAAAAAGACTGGTGGAGTACATTGGCTGGCGGATCGGCGCGTCGATGCGGGTGTCGGCGCCTCTCCCACCGTTTGTTTCCAGACTGTGTATCCCCGTGTCGAAGGGGCCGTCTCGCGCGCATGCCATGTTGTCAATGGGTTACAGTATGAACGGCGGCTATGTTTCCGCCAACGCACGAGAGGGTCGTCAACAAGGAGGATGCACGACGATGCAGCGTGCCAAACAGATATCGGAGTCCATCGAACTGGGCATTATCCTGGCGCTCGCCGGCGGCTTTATGGATGTGTATTCGTACATTGGGCGCGACCATGTTTTCGCAAACGCGCAGACGGGCAACATCCTGCTTGTGGGCGTGAGCATCTCGGAGGGCAATTGGGCACTTGCGGGGCGCTACTTCTTCCCCGTGGTGTCGTTTGCCGTGGGCATTATGCTTGCCGACCTGGTACACGAACGGTTTGGCAGCGTGATTCACTGGCGCCAAGTGACGGTGTTCTTTGAAGCCGTCATCTTGCTGGGCGTGAGCTTTATCCCCGGTGGCGGTTACAACCTGCTCGCCAACTGCCTCACTTCGTTTGCCTGCGGCATGCAGGTCGAGAGCTTCCGCAAGATCCACGGTCACGGTATCGCTACGACCATGTGCATCGGCAACTTGCGCAACGCCCTGCAAAACGTGGACGACTATATCATCACCCACAAGCGCGGCTTTTTGGAAAACGGCGCACTGTACTTTGGCGTGATCTTCACCTTTGTGTTTGGCGCCGTGCTGGGCAACTGGTGCATCGAGCGCATGGGGCTGCACGCCATTGCGGTGGCGAGCATGCTGCTGTTTATCGCGTTTGCCATCATGTTTATCGATCGCGAACGCGATTTGCACAGGAAATGGGCCCGCATCGTAGCTGACTGGCAGACCACGAGTCTTAAGCGCTAAGGTGCATGTTCGTAACAACATTCAGGAGCCAGAAAAACTATCTAGCTCCTGAATGTTGTTACGAACTGCTTTTTGCGATTTATTCGAGATGCTCTTCAATCCGAGCCCTAAGAAGGGCAATGGCTGTAGGTATTCCAATTGCGGCGGCTAATTCGGCTTTATCCAAAACCTGTATGCTAAAGCACGATTGTTTATCACATTGAAGGACGATAACTGAAGATAGCTTCACTTCCTGTTGGCTGAATATATCGTAATCTCCAAATAGGAAGTTACCTTTTATTGCGTAATTCGGTATGTTCGTTACGCACTTCATCTCAAGTCTGTTTAGACCATAATCGAACACCGCAACTTCCTTGTGTTCGATGATGAGCGCAACCCTGGGCATGTTGCTAAAGCCACCGTCGACGACAGTGAAGAGTTTTTCATTCGCATCGTCATAAACGGTATATTTAAGACTCGATAGCTGTCCTAGTGGACCCGTGAACCCATGTCTTTTGATGTTGAGGTTGTCTCCCGCTGGGTTGATGAGAGCCAGAGTATGCGGATAAGGATTACCTTCAATTGAGATTCGATATTCGTTTGTAGCCGTCTTGCTCGATTTAGGACCAGTAGCCATCACGCGTCATCGCCTCGATCGAATTGGAACCGTCTTCTACTTCGTGCGGAGAATTGCGCTGTACGTTGCGGTACATGCAGCTGCAATAACCGCATGGGCAATTTCTAACAAAATGAATGACGCTATTTACTGCATGCATTTTATTTACTATAAAGTATCCTTTTATAAACGTATTGTCAAACATATATTGCTAAAACAGAAACAATTTATAGACTGAGTCGGTCGTATTCTTTGGGCGATTGCTCCTATAATCTAGCCTTCGCTGCTGTCGGGAGGGAAGGACTGGGGCTCCGTTATTATGTTGAAACGCTTTAACAATTTTGATGTTCTCACGTGTTTTTTGTTTCAAAAGCGTTAGGATGGGACTCATAGCGTGGGGCGTAATGGGTGCCCCGCATACGATGGGAGGCTATCAATGGCTAATCGTTTCGTTCTCAATACCATTTCTTATCATGGTTCCGGCGCCATCAAGGAGATCCCCGGCGAGCTCCAGCGTCGCGGCTACAAGAAGATCTTCGTCTGCTCCGATCCCGACCTGGTCAAGTTTGGCGTTACCGCCAAGGTGACCGACGAGCTCGACGCCGCCGGCATCGCATGGAGCCTCTACTCCGAGATTAAGCCCAACCCCACCATCCAGAACGTCAAGGACGGCGTCGAGGCCTTCAAGGCCGCCGAGGCTGACGCTATCGTGACCATCGGTGGCGGTTCCTCCATGGACACCGCTAAGGCAATCGGCATCATCATCAACAACCCCGAGTTCGCCGATGTTCGCAGCCTCGAGGGCGTTGCTCCGACTAAGAACCACGCTGTGTTCACCATCGCCGTGCCGACGACCGCCGGTACCGCTGCCGAGGTAACCATCAACTACGTCATCACCGACCCCGAGAAGGTCCGCAAGTTCGTGTGCGTCGACACCAACGACGCCCCCGAGGTCGCCGTCGTCGACCCCGACATGATGGCTTCCATGCCCGCCGGCCTGACCGCCTCCACCGGCATGGACGCTCTAACCCACGCCATCGAGGGCTACACCACCAAGGGCGCTTGGGAGCTCTCCGACATGTTCCACTTTGAGGCTATTAAGCTGATCAGCGAGAACCTGCGCGACTCCGTCGCCGAGGCCAAGTCCGGCCAGCCCGGCTCCGGCCGCGAGGGCATGGCTCTTGGCCAGTATGTCGCCGGCATGGGCTTCTCCAATGTCGGCTTGGGCATCGATCACGCCATGGCCCACACCCTGTCCGCTCACTACGATACCCCGCACGGCGTCGCTTGCGCCATGCTGCTGCCGATCGCCATGGAGTTCAACAAGCCGGTTTGCGCCGAGCGTCTGGCCAAGGTTGCCGTCGCCATGGGCGTTGACACCACGGGCATGAGCACCGACGAGGCCGCCGACGCCGCCATCGCCGCCGTCAAGCAGCTCTCTGCCGACGTGAACATCCCGCACGTCTGCGAGGCCATGAAGGCTGACGAGATCGAGGTCCTGGCCAAGGACGCCATGGCTGACGCCTGCTTCCCGGGTAACCCGCGCGAGGCGACGCTCGACGACGTCATCGAGCTCTTCAAGAAGATCTGCCCGGCTGCCTAACTTGGTTCGGCGGGCCCCTGCCCGTTAGCCCCACAATCGTCCTCGGACATGTCGGAAGCCCCCGCTGCGCACTTCGTGCGGCGGGGGCTTTTTGTGCCGCGCCGATGCCCCGATATGGGCAAAACCAAGGCATGCTGCCCGCTGCGGATAGGTGGTGCACTTCCCAGCGTGCATTTTTGGGAGTATTCAGCAAGCTCTGAAAAATGCATAACGTTGTGAATGGGTCGTAGTGGCCCGCGGCGCCCATCGACAGCACTTGTGGGCGGGCTATCGATGGGCGGAGATGGCTGTCGCCGCGTTTTTGGTTTGCGCCGGCCTGCAACACTGCTGCAACCACATCGTTATGTCGTTTGTGATGGGGCCGTTGGGGCCCACGGTGCTGAATACTCCGTTTTTTGCACGGTCCAAGGTGGGGTACCCTAGGATGAGAGAAATTGATACCTCATATTTATGCATATATCGATATTTCTATGCAAGATTTGGATTGTAAACCGTGCGCGTGCATAAAACCGGTGTGGGGACGTCTGGAGTCGGCTCGGCTCCTGGGGCATTGCACGTGCAGAACGGTTAAAATCGGGACTCGGTCTTAGTTTTACTTGGAAGGATGCATATGGCTTCTAATGTTGATGCTTCTCTAGAGGAGACGCTCTCCTATATTACTGACCAGTTGAAGGCGCTTACCTCGATTGCTTCGCCTACGGGCTATACCCGTGCGGCGACTGATTATCTGATGGAGACCCTGCGCGATATGGGGTTTGGGCCCGAGCGTTCCAATAAGGGCAACGTGTTGGTTGAGCTTGGTGGCGAGGGTGAGCCGCTCGTACTGGCGAGCCATGTCGATACCCTGGGCGCCATGGTGCGTTCCATCAAGGACAATGGTCGCTTGCGTCCCACGACGCTCGGCGGGCATCAGTGGTCTACGGCCGATGGCGAGAACTGCACCGTTTACACGCGCGATGGCAAAGTCTTTACGGGTGTGGTCCTCAATACCGAGCCTTCGGCGCATGTGGCCGATGAGCCGGTCAAGACCATCGAGAAGAACATGGAAATCCTGCTCGACGAGAACGTTGACAGCAAGGACGATGTGCTCGAGCTGGGTATTCAGACGGGCGACATCATCGCTATGGATCCGCGTACCACGGTGACGGAGAGCGGCTACATCAAGAGCCGCTTCCTGGATGACAAGCTGTCGGCGTCGATTCTGCTGGGTCTGGCCCGTTCCGTTGCTGACGGCGAGGTGTCGCTTTCGCGCAAGGTGTCGCTGCTCTTTACCGTGTACGAGGAGGTCGGCCACGGCGGTGCCTTTGTGCCGGCCGACACGCGTGAGATGATCAGCGTGGACATGGGCTGCGTGGGTGACGACCTGGGCTGCACCGAGCGTATGGTGTCGATTTGCGCCAAGGATTCGGGCGGTCCGTACAACTACGACCTGGTAACCACGCTGTCCAACATCGCGCGCGAGCTTGAACTCGATTACGCCATCGATGTGTACCCGCATTACGGCTCGGACGTCGAGGCCACGCTTTCGGCCGGTTACGACATTCGCCATGGCCTGATCGGCCCCGGCGTGTACGCGAGCCACAACTACGAACGCAGCCACACCGACGGTGTGCGCAATACCTACGAGCTGGTCCGCGCCTACGTGCAGCGCTAAGGGGCAGTCCGTAACTCAGCCGAGCAATCACTAAGGCCCGATTTTTCGGGCCTTTTTTCAATTCAGTCCGTTTAGTATTATCTTGTATAAGATAAGTTATCTTAACGCGTGAAATACTTAACGAGGTGATGCGGCGCATGGATACATCGGAATACTTATCTATGGGTGATGCCGCCCGCCTGCTAGGCGTCACGAAGGCTCGCATATCGCAACTGGCGGCATCCGGAACGCTCGCATGCAATACTGTGGGTGGACGGAAGATGGTTGAGTATAATTCCGCGATCGCCTATCAAAAGGTTCGCAAACGCGGCCGCCGTCCTGCAGCCGATGTGGGACGCAAATTTACGCTGATGTCGGCTGACTATGAGGTCGCGCATGTCTCGTTTGATCCGACGCGTGAGTTCTCCTTTGAAATTGCTGAGGTGCTCGATGCGCAAAGGATGCCGCTGGGCACGTGCTCGAGCGCTTCTCCAACGGTGAATAAGCGGGCGCTCAATGCATGGTGGAGCCATCGGTCGGTGCCCGACGCCCGCCCCGGACTTATCTCGCGCTATCGCGAACTGGGAATTGCCAGCGGCATCGAGGTGCCGGTTGAGTGCCTGGGGCTGTCGCTTTCGGATTGCTATTGGTTGCGGCCGGCCGATTGCGAGGGACTCGAATGGCGAGACCTCAATTACTTCGAGAATGATTTTGAGCGGTCTGCGCCCGAGGGGCGTTCGGGTTGGCTGGAGGGCATCGGCCTTAAAAACCCCGACAACACGTCCGAGGGCGAGCTCCCTAAATCATGGATGATCCGCCGCGGCGTTCGCGTCTTGGCTAAAGGATGCGGCATGGATGACCAGCGGCCCTTTAACGAGGCGGTTGCAACGGCCCTGCACCGTCGCCTGCTACCCGAGGATGAGTTTGTTTCTTATACGGTTGAGCACATGTTTGATGGCCCCGTGTGCCTGTGCGATGACTTTCTTGATGGCCGCGAGGAATACGTTCCAGCCTTTTACGTTAAGGATGCACTTGGCGGTCAGCGAGGAAACTCGACGTACGACCGATACTGTCGCTACCTTGGTAAGCATGGAGCTGATGAGGCCGTTGTGAGAAGGTCCATGTCGCAGATGATTGTCTGCGATGCCCTTTTGGCCAATAGTGATCGCCATTGGCGAAACTTTGGCATCATCCGCAACGTCGATACCCTGGAGGTAAGGCCTGCTCCGCTGTTCGATAGCGGCAACTGCCTGTGGTATAACGTGCCAACCGCTGTGCTCGTAGCCGGGGAGTTTGGGTTTGCCGCCAAGCCGTTTGGACCCGACCCCTCCGTCCAACTGGCGCTTGCAGACTCACTTGATTGGTTCGATTCATCGCGGCTCAACGGATTTGTTGAAGAAGCGATAAAGACTCTATCGCGGAGCAAGTGGGCCACGGCGGAGGGCCGGCTCGAGTCCATTCGCCGCGGCCTGGAGCGTCGCGTTATCGAGGTGAATGCTGCTGTTGAAGTGCTTCGACACGTGCGGCGATAATCCCGTGGCTACCTGATGGCTGCCGTAACGGTGCCGCCGCCCAGGACGATGTCGCCGCGATAGACTACAACGGCTTGGCCGGGGGCGATGGCGCGCTGCGGCTCGTCAAAGGTCAGCAACATTTGCCCGTCTTCGCCGCACGTAAGGATCGCTGCCTGGTCTTTCTGTCGGTAGCGGTACTTGGCGCCCACGCGGATGCCGCCGGCATCCAGCTCGGCCTCCATGCGGTCGGCAGGGGCGCTCCAGATCCAGTCGTTGGCCGTGAGCGCCGTGGCCGTCAGGTCCTCTGCCTCGCCCAGATGCACGGTGTTGTTGACGGCGTCGACACCCGTTACGTACACGGGATGCGCCATCGCGACGCCCAGGCCCTTGCGCTGGCCGATGGTGTAGCGCAGCGCGCCGTTGTGGCGCCCGACCACGCTGCCGTCGCGCCACACAATGTCGCCCGGTGCAGCGGGATGTTCGCAACGGCGCTCGATATAGCCCGCGTAGTCACCGTCTGGAATAAAGCAGATGTCCTCGCTTTCGGCCTTCTGGGCGTTGGTAAAGCCCTGCTCGGCGGCTATGCGGCGCACGTCGCGCTCTTTGTCTAGGCCTGCCAGCGGAAAGATCGTGTGCGCCAGGCGCTCCTGCGTGAGCGAATACAAAAAGTAACTCTGGTCCTTTTTGGGGTCCTCGCCGCGATGCAGCTGCCAGGTGCCGTCGGGCGCCTGGCTCGTTTTGGCATAGTGGCCTGTGGCGATGTAGTCGCAGCCCATATCCAGCGCCGCATCCAGCAACGCGCCAAACTTAATATGGCGGTTGCAGATGATGCACGGATTAGGCGTCAGCCCCTCCTGGTAGGCGTTCATAAAACGCTCGACAACGTTGCGGTCGAAGGTTTGCTGCAAGTCGAGCACGTGATGGGGTATCCCCAGGCGCTCGGCGACGGCCTTTGCATCGGCGATATCGCGGTCGACCTTACTCATGCCTGTTGCGGGATCGGGTGCGGGGCAGGTGAGGCGCATGGTGGCACCGACGCATTCGTAACCCTGACTTTTGAGCAGATACGCGGTCACGCTGGAATCGACGCCGCCGCTCATGGCGACGAGCACGCGCTTGTTGTGCATGGGGAGGTTCTCCTTGGTGGCATGTGGCCAAAAAAGAAAAGCGGCGCGGGAGGCTGGTTCCGCGCCGCAGACATTGTAGCAAGTTCGGGCGTCCTGTGGGACACCCTGTTGGGATGAGCTCAGGCTGCCAGAAGAGAGGGGAGACCGGCGTGCCTTGGACTCGTTCTAAGAACGAGAGCTCTAGTCCTGGAAGAGTGCCGTGGACAGGTAGCGCTCGCCGGTGTCGGCGAGCAGCGCCACGATGGTCTTGCCCTCGTTCTCGGGGCGCTTGGCCAGCTGCAGTGCGGCCCACACGGCGGCGCCGGACGAAATGCCCACGAGCACGCCCTCCTTGTGGCCAACGGCGCGGCCGGTGGCAAAGGCGTCGTCGTTCTCGACGGGGATGATCTCGTCATAGACCTGGGTGGCGAGGACGTCGGGCACAAAGCCGGCACCGATACCCTGGATCTTGTGCGGGCCGGCCTGGCCCTTGGAGAGCACCGGGGAGGTGGCGGGCTCGACGGCGACGACCTGAATCTCGGGGTTTTGCTCCTTGAGGAACTCGCCCACGCCGGTCACGGTGCCGCCGGTGCCGACGCCGGCGACGAAGATGTCGACCTTGCCGTCGGTGTCGTCCCAGATCTCGGGGCCGGTCGTGGCCTTGTGAATGGCCGGGTTCGCGGGGTTCACAAACTGGCCGGCGATGATGCTGTTGGGGGTCTCCTTCTGCAACTCTTCGGCCTTGGCGATAGCGCCCTTCATGCCTTTGGAGCCGTCGGTGAGCACGAGCTGCGCACCGTATGCCTGCATCAGCTTGCGGCGCTCGACGGACATGGTCTCGGGCATGGTGATGATCACCTTGTAGCAGCGAGCCGCCGCCACCGAGGCGATGCCGACGCAGGTGTTGCCGCTCGTGGGCTCGATGATGGTGTAGTCTCCGCCGCGCACGAGCTTGCCGTCCTTCTCGGCTTCGTCAATCATGTTCTTGGCGACGCGGTCTTTGACGGACCCGGCGGGGTTGAAGTATTCCAATTTGACGAGCACACGGGCCTTGAGGTCCTCGTCGGCCTCGAAGTGGGTGAGCTCCAGAAGCGGGGTGTGGCCGATAAGCTGATCGATGGACGTGTAAACATTGCTCATGGTGAACCTCCAAAGTGTTCAAATGACTGGATACCGTGTGGTTTTACGGTGTGTGTAGCAGCGAAACCCACAAACCTTATAGGTTGTTCGTTTTGCTGTTGGCAAGCATAGTAGACAGTAAAGCCTAGTAACGCAATAGGAAATAGAAGATTATTACGAGTCGATTAACCATCTTGACGGGAATAGGTATTTTCAAAACCAATTTTTCGGCTAGAATTTCTACGAATTAAAAGACCGAAAGGCAGCAATATATATGTTGGTTTCCACAAAGGGCAGATATGCCTTGCGCGTTATGGTCGACCTGGCCGAGCATCAGGCGGCCGGTCGCATCCCGCTCAAAGAGATCGCGGCGCGCCAGGGGATTTCGGAGAAGTACCTCGAGAATATTCTGGCGACGCTCGTGCGCGCCAATATGCTCTCGGGCATGCGCGGCAAGGGCGGCGGCTACGTGCTTACGCGCCCGCCCGAGCAGTACACGGTGGGCGAGATCTTGCGCCTGACCGAGGGCAGCCTGGCGCCGGTCGCCTGCCTGGATGGCGACTGCAAGGGTTGCTCGCGATCTGATGAGTGCCCCACGCTCGACGTGTGGAAGAACCTTGACAAGCTCATCAACGACTACCTCGACGGTGTGACGCTCGATCAACTTGTCGCTCCCAATGAAGGCTACGATTACGTCATCTAACCCACACCTGCCATGTGGGGACAGGGTGGAAATGGCAGATTCTCTCGCCCTTTGAGACTTGGCAAATAAGAAGGCCGCCCATTTTTGCGATGGGCGGCCTTCGTTTTGGGCTGTTGAGACGGGCGCGGCCGGAATGGCCGTTTTAGCCCTCGGCGATGCTATCGAGAATGCTGCGCATGATGGACACCAGGATGCTGCCCATAAAGGCCGATCCAAAGCTGGCGATGGAGATACCCGCGCCCAGCAGATTGACCGACAGATAGCTGGCCAGCTCGAGCATAAAGCTGTTGACTACGAGCTGAAAAATACCCAGCGTAATGATCGTGAGCGGCAGCGAGATGACCGTCAGGAACGGCTTGACGAGCGAATCGACGATGTTGAGGAACAGTCCCACGAAGGCGAAACAGACCCAGGCCTCGGCAAAACCGAAGGGCTGGATGCCGGGGACGAGGAACGTGGCAATCGCGATGGCGATCGAGGTAAAGAGCCAGTTAAGCATAAAGCGCATGGTGTGAATCCTTTCTTGCGCAGGGTGCGTCGGTGTCGCGTGAAGCGGTTTGCTGCGGCGGCTTGGACGGCCGCTCGGGTGTGCCGCCTTGTTCGGCCGCCCATTGTCTCAGATATTCGTGGAGCTTACGTGCGCATTCGGTTTCAAAACGGCGTTCGTCCTGAAAAACGCGCCGCTGGCAGAGAGTCTTGTCGCTTTAGTTTGGTGGTGTGCTACACTGCTACGGGCAAAAGCCACAGGCGTTGCCCTATTGCATAGAACGGGCGAACGATGCCCGATGTCAGTATCAACTTCGATGCCTTATGGCGGGTTTGGCGGTGATCGATGAATATCGAGAACATGTTTGACAAGCCTGATGTCAAGCAGCTGGTCCACGCATTTAGTCTTTTGGATGACGAGAAGGATATCCAGGCGTTTTTGACCGATATCTGCACGCCGCGCGAGATCTGCGATCTTTCGCAACGTCTGCAGGTTGCGCGTTATCTGGATGAGGGCGAGCCTTATGTTGAGGTTCAGGCCCGCACCGGCGCTTCGTCCACTACGGTGAGCCGCGTGTCCAAGGCACTCAACGGCGAGTACGGCGGCTATCGCAAGATCCTCATCAAGCTGGAGGATGGCGAGTAGGCCAGCGGCAACAAACGAATTGCGCAGAACCGTCCCTTCGGGGGCGGTTTTTTGATCCTTTGGGGACGGAGGAAAACGGATCACTGGGTTAGACTGACCTCCTCGGTGATCCATTTTCCTCTGTCTCCAAGGGGTCAAATCTGTTGGCGTGGGGCAAATCTGTCCGCGCGGGCGGGTAGGATGGAAGCATTGAATATTGCGAACGGTTTGAGTGGAGGACCATGCCTGTTCGAATCTATACCACCAACGCCGGCGCGGATTTGAGCGATGCCGAGGCGGCGCTGCTTGCCGACCTTATTGCCCGCCACGGGCGTGCCGTGCTGCTGGCGCCAACGTTTGCCGAGCTCGACCTGTGCCGTCATGATGCGGCGGAAGCCGGCGTTTCGCTGGGTATTGACTACAAGACGCCTACATCGTGGCTTCGCTCGCTTTGGGAGCTTTTGGGCGACGGGCGCGGTTTCGTCGACAACCTGCAGCGCCAGATGCTGTTTTCGGACATGGTAGCGCGCCTCGACGACGCCGACCTGCAGCCGCTTTCGCGCAGCCAGGGCACGGTGCGTATGCTCGCGCGTATGGCTCGCGATGTGCTGCCGGGTGTGGCAGGGACAGGCACCGAGCGTTGCTGCGACAACGTTTGCAAGCCCAAGCCCAAAAGCGACGCCGAGGCTCGCGTGTTTGAACTTTTGTGCGCCTATGCGCGCGGTTTGGACCGTCGAGATATGGTCGAGCCCTGCGAGGCGGCCGACATTATGGCCGGTGTCCTGGCCGATAGCCTGCCGGCGTGCACCCGCGCCGTATGCGTGCGCGGTATCACGTCGTTTACGTACGCACTGCTCGAGCTACTGTCTGCCGTGGCGAACAATGGGGGAGAGGTTGTCGTGCTGCTTGCCCGCGAGCAAGCGGCGATGCGCGAGGAGCTTGCCGCGGCATTTGATGTCCGCGGTGTGCTGTTTGAGATCGCGCCGCTGGGGGAGGGCGCCGCCGCGCCCCAGACTGCCTCCAAGTCCGCTGCTCAGCCTGCCTTTATTGAGGTCGCCGGCCCCCATGCCCGTGCCCATGCTTATGCGGACGTCATCGATAAGTTGGTGAAAGCGCACAAGGAGTCCAAGGACGATAAAGTTGCTGCAACACCCGCCGACCCCGTACGCGTGCTCGTTGTTTCTGCCCGGGCACCCCAGCTGTTCGGCGAGCTTGCCGCTCGTTTGGCGGCGCGCCACGTTGCTGCCGAGACGGCCGAGTTCACGGCGTTTTCCCAATCCATTGCGGGCAGGCAGTTCACGGCGCTCGCCAACCTGATCGAGCGTATGAAGGCCGCCGACGAAGGGGCAGCTTCTAAGACTGAGTGGTGGCCCGCTCCGGAGCTTACCGACTGGATTTACAGCCCGCTTTCGGGTGCCGACGCCGCCAGCGCGCGCACGTTCGACAAGAATATGCGACTGTCGCGCAGCAAGACCACTGCGGGCGTCAAGAGCCTGCTGCAGAGCGTGCAGGGCCAGGTGAGGGGCGCGCGTAAAGCGGCGAGCGACGAGAACTGGTTTAAGAACGTGCCGTGTGTGATCTCGGACGTGTTCCAGGCGCTGTGGCGCGACAAACCCGTGACGGCGCTCAAGGCCATGCTTGCCGTTGCCGAGGCGCTGCCCGATCGCGCACTTGGCGGTCTCGACGGTCAGGCCCGTCGCCAGGCGGAGGTGGCCCTGCTGCGCCACGTCATCGACATCCTTATGAATGGCGCCCGTGCACTCGACGTGTCGCAGGCCGCGACCGCGCCCGTGCTCGATGACATTCGCACCAAGGTGGACAAGCGTAGCGCCGCCTACGATTACGAGACCTACGAGGTTGACCGTGCGCCACGCGCCCAGGTTCGCTTTGCTTCGCTTGCCGATGCGGCGGCCCTGCGCCCCGGCAGCTATGATGCCGTGCTGTTTGCCGACGTCGACCTGGACAGTTATCCGCTCTCACATGAGGAGGGCCCGCTGGCAACGCTGACGGCAGAGTTAGATCGCAGCGGTGTGACGCTTGAGCCTGCGGCCTTGCTGCGCGCACGCTTTGGCCGCGCGATACAAGCGTCGCGTGGTCCGGTTGCGCTCGCCCGTGTGACCCACGATCGTCAGGCGCGCGAGTGCTATCCGGCGGCCGTGTGGACCGAGTTGCGGGCGCATGCCGAGGCCGCTGGCACAGCCAAGGTTGCGTGCGCGGGCGAGGGCGGTATCGTCGCCGATTTTGATCCAGCGGCCGGCGAGGGCATCGAGTGCAAGCGTGTTGCGTGCGAGGCTCCTCAGCATTTGAGTGAGGCGGCTGTGCCGTACCTGGTCCTGCGTCGCCGCGATGGCGAGGGCGAGAACGCGCCGCTCGTGCCGCGTCTGACGTCCGCCTCGCAGATTGAGGCGTACTCGACGTGCCCGCTGTGCTGGTTCGTGTCGTATCGCGTGAAGCCTCAGTCCATCGACGCGGGCTTTGGAAATATGGAGAAGGGCAACTTTGTCCACGATGTGCTGGAGCACCTGCATGCCCGCCTGCCCCAGGAGGGCATGGAGCGCGTGACGCCCGAGAATCTGCCGCGCGCTCCATGCCCTCCTGGGGCAGGC
>CAUCNB010000022.1:0-28270 GCA_958444075.1 uncultured Collinsella sp.
CATTTGTCTCAACATCCTCCACGCCGGCAACCAGACCGAGCTGCTCGAGAGCGGTCCGACAATTGCCCCCGAGGAGCTCGATGCCTTTACCGCCAAGTTTACCGAGCTTGCAGGTAAGGCCGACGTCGTCACCATTTCGGGTTCGCTGCCCCGCGGTGTCGAGGCAGACTACTATGCCAAGATCACGGGCATTGCCGAGAACGCCGGCGCCAAGGTGCTGCTTGATACCTCGGGTGCTTCGCTCGAGGCCGCCCTTAAGTCCGAAATTAAGCCCGAGCTGGTCAAGCCTAACCTGACCGAGATCAACGGCCTTCTGGGCACGAACTTTACCACCGACGATGTGGACGAGCTCCGCGCCGCGCTCGCTTCTGACGCTCGCTTCTCCGATATCCCCTGGGTCGTCGTGTCCATGGGCGCTGCCGGCTCCGTTGGCTTCCACAATGGCCGTGCGTTCCGTGCCAAGACGCCCGATATCCCTGCCGTTAACGCTACGGGTTCAGGTGACTCCACTATCGCCGGCTTCGCGCATGCCATCGCTGCTGGCGCAGACGACGAGACGGTGTTGCGTACCGCCAATACCTGCGGCAAGCTTAACGCCATGGATCCCATGACCGGCCACTTGGTTATGGATCGTTGGGATGAGGTTTACAACGGCGTTGTCGTGACCGAGCTGTAGGAGCTTGTGCCGCGGCCTCGGCATCGGTTGCTTGCTTGTGGTTAGAGTCGACGACAAGTGCGGTAGCATTATGCCGGGGCGCGACGCCGATGCTGTCGTGTTCAATCCCGACCTTACCCTGGTCGAGACGTATGTGGGTGGCAACAGCGTCGGCAATGCGTTTGCCGAGTAGCCGCCAAAGAAACGATCCGAGAGGGGATTTAGATGATTTACGGTGCATTGGGCGATATCGAGGAGTACCGCGGAATGCTCAAGGGCCTCGACGTGCTGATCGACTGGCTCGAGGAGAACGACCCGGCAGAGCTCGAGGTCGGCAGCCATCCGATTCTGGGCGACAAGGTCTTTGCGAACGTCATGGCTCCCACGACGCGTCCCGAGGCCGAGGCTCACTACGAGACACATCAGCGCTATCACGACCTGCAGATCGACGTCGAGGGTCGCGAGGCCTTCAAGGTCGCTACGGGCAGCCTGACGCTGGTCCAGGAGTTTGACGAGAAGGACGACTATGATCTGGTCGATTCCGACGCCTCGATCGCCGGCGATCTTGCCGACGACAAATTCGCGCTGTTCGTTGCCGGCGAGCCCCACATGCCCACGCTCGAGTTCCCGGGCGATGGCGCACAGCCGGTCAAGAAGATCTGCTTTAAGTTGCTTGCCGACGCCTACTGGGAGGAGTAGCGAGCTGCTCGGCTGAGCTGTTCGTCTGATGGCGTGATTCCCCTAGGGAAATCACGCTAGGACCCCGCCAAACGGGTTTTCCCTAGGGAAATCACGTTTGGCGGGGTTTTCTGTTTTTGAATAGGGAAGCCTCATTTATTTGCGAAGAACATCGGCTAGCCGCAGGATTGAAATCATCGACCGATAAGTGAGTTCCACTTTTTCGCCCGCAAGCAGTCGTTTCGAGCCAATCTCATCTAGCCCCACAAGCCGAGAAAACAGCGGGCCGCTCATCGTGCCATCGTCAATTGATTCCCTTATGGTCTTCAAAACGTCCGTATCATGAAGCGATGCCGAGCTGTAGGGGGCAACACGAGCGGAACTCTCAATTAACGACGAGACAAAAGGATGGAGATGCTTTGGACATAGTCCATCAAACACCACATCCCCATTGTCGTTCGAGCCGACCAGGCGCCAAGTATAATGATCGACCCAGTCATCCCCGTCATATATGGCGTCCATGAGCAACTTCCCGTCTAGAGAGAGAAACCTATTTGGACATCGGGGCGCAAGACCGCAATCCATATCGGACCTGCAGCAGCTCCAACCCAACGCACCACTTAGGTTCCCTTTCGTACATGTGTATCAATCTGCCCCGAAATGCCGGTGAATGCAATTCCAGACCCGTTTGTCGGATAGCAATCGACGTATTTTTGTTTTCCGCTCACAACCTTGTATAGATAAATCGTTCCAGCAAAAGAGAAGGGATCGTTCGCAATTTTGTCCGGAAGAACTTGCCACCTCAAAATCCCGCTACCAATATGGTCAAGCTTGACCGTTCCGCCGTCCCCCTCAAAAGTGGCAAGGGGATTTACCCCAGACTGAGAGTCGGCATCGCCCTCCTTAGCAGTTATCAGCAGGCTGCCCGTATAAGACTGCTAAGGCTCACCTTCAGGACAGGCAGCCTTGGCCCAAGAAGGGCCACTCAGGCAGGACAGTCCGAGCAGCATCAATACCAGCAAAAGAAAACCCTTAGTTCTTTTCATCTATATCGCCAATATCTCTCGACATTTGTATATTGTGACTATTTTAGATCTATATGGCCAATTTGAGCCCTCACCATGGCAATTGTTGCAGCTGGGTTTCTTTTCATTAAGATTTCACTTTGGTAAATCCCCGCCCCTAAGCATTAAACCCGAAGTCCACCGAGTGGGCCGCCGTTGACGTGGCGATGTTTGGATTGGCGCGCACGCACTCAAAATCGGCAACAAAAAAGCCGCCCGAAGGCGGCTATCTTGTGTAATGGAGCCAGCGACCGGGCTCGAACCGGTGACCCCCGCTTTACGAGAGCGGTGCTCTACCAACTGAGCTACGCTGGCGGCCATGTGGTGACGCAACTGAAGCGTCAACGGCTGTCTATGATACGGGACATCGCACATCCGCGCAAGTGCTCTTACGGCTTTTCTCACTTTAAATGCACTAATATTGGAGACGTGGTGTCTACGGCGTTCATTTGGCGCTTGACTTGCTGTTGAGTTGGTGACTGACGTCCCGCTCGTATGGGTCTCAAACAGAATGGGGCAGCCATGGCTCAACCCAAGATTCTTCTCACGCGTATCGATGACCGTTTCATTTACGGGCAAGACGTTGAGCTGTGGAACGAGGCCGTGGACTCCAACCTTGTCCTAATCGTCAACGATGAGATCGCGGCGGATTCGCGCCAATGGGCACCAATGAGGGTGGCGGCGCCAGAAGGCGTCTGGACAAGGTTTTTCTCGGTGCAAAAGGCCATCGACGTCATACATTCTGCAACGCCGCGTCAATGGATTCTGATCATGGTGGCCTCACCCACCGATGCGCTCGCGCTGGTTAAGGGTGGTGTGCCGATCACCAAGATTAGCATCGGCCATATGCAGGCGGAGGAGGGCAAGCGCTCCGTAACGCCTACCGTTGCCGTAGACGATGCAGATACCGCCGCCTTTAAAGAGCTGCAAGAACTCGGCGTAGAGCTAGAAATCCGCTACCTCCCCAGTTCCGCCCCCGACCCCATCGGCAATCTGTTCAACTGATCCTTGGGGACGGAGGAAAACGGATCATTTTGCCCTCGCGAGAGACGCATGCGATGCCGTCTGTCAAAAACTATGCCCATTTACTACGTTTGATCGGCTATCGCCGAGCATGTCGAATTTGAGAAAAACAAAACCGCAGGTAGACGGCTCGCGAATTAAACAAAAACCGGTGCATGGTCGAGCATCCCGGGCTAAACGTAGTAAATGGGCATAGTTTTGATATGTCACCCATACAGTCGCAGCGAAAATGAGCCTAAAAGATGAAAAAGCGCCCGTCGGCGGTGGTGCCGGCGGGCGTTGCTGTGCGATATGTCGCGTTATGGGCTTAGTGCCTCATAAAGTGGTATTCGATCACATTGCTGTAGGGGTGACCCGGGCCCACAGTGCCCTGCGGGAACAGCGGCTGGTGTGGTGTGTCGGGGTACATCTCGGCCTCGAGGGCAAAGCCAGCGCCCCAGCCGTAGTTGGCATCGTCCTTGGCGTGCTCGTCGCCCAGCCAGTTGCCGGTGTAGAGCTGCACGCCCGGGGCGGTGGTGTAGTAGTCCAGCTCACGACCGGTCCACATCTCCTCGACGTGCATCGCGCGGCGCAGATTACGTCCGTACTGATAGCCATCGATGCACAGGCAGTGGTCGTAGCCACGGGCCTGCTTAATCTGCGGATCGTCGGCCTCCATGCCAGGCGCGACGGGGCGCAACTCGCGAAAGTCAAACGGAGTTCCCTCGACTGGAGCGATCTCGCCGGTGGGGATGTTCTGCTCATCGATGGGCAGGTAGTGGGCAGCGTTGGCAACGAAGAAGTGCTCGCAGTCCATGCCGGCGTTATGACCGGCAAGGTTAAAGTACGTGTGGTTGGTCATGGACACGTACGTGGCGCGGTCGCTCTCGCAGCCATATTCGATACGGAAGCAGCCGGTGCGCGTCACGGTAAACACGGCCGTAAAGGTGCGGTTACCGGGGAGACCCAGCTCGCCATCCTCAAGCGAGGTGGTCATGCGCACGGCGTTGTGGACCTCGTCGAGCTCAACGTCCCACACGCGTTTATGCAGGCCGCGCTCAAGATCGCTGTGCAGGTTGTTGGCGCCCTCGTTGGCGGGCATATGCCAGTCCGTGCCATCGATGGTGATCGTGGCACCTGCAGTGCGGTTGGCCACAGGTCCGATGGTCGCGCCAAAGCAGGCGGGGTTGTCAAAGTAATCCTCGAGCTTATCGAAGCCCAGCACCACATCGCGCACGTTGCCGGGAATGTCGGGCACATCGATACCAAGCACGGTGGCGCCATAGTCCATAATGCGAACGCAGACCTCGGGCCCGTTGAGGGTGTAACGATGAACGGGGGTACCGCACGGCGCGGTACCGAAAAGCTCGGAAGTGATCATTTGGTTCCTAACATCGAGGTATTTCGGACAAACTGTAGCGCGAACAGGCGAGATTATCACTACACCCCACTAAAGCAGGGGGTATTTTTCTCAAAAAAGTGATGATTGATTTACTGTGACGAAAAAAAGAAACCCGCCGGGATGCGACGGGTTTCTTCCACAGGGGATATGTGGCAATGAGTTAGGCGTTTGCCTTTGCGGACTCGGCTTCCTTGGCAGCCTTGAGGTCCTCCTCGGTAAACTTGCCGGTGGTGAGCGGCGAGAGGGTGCACTTATCCTGCTTCGCGTACTCGATGTTACGAGCGATCATCTGCTTGCGATACCAAGCGAAGAGCGCGACGTACACGACGATGGCAACGACAGTGGCGATGATCATGGTCACATCGCCCGTGGTCGCCTTGCCCACGAAGAAGGCCAGGAACTTCTCGACGGGTCCTTCCATGGTGGTCTGAGAAATCAGGCCGGTAACGCCATCGGGGAAAGCGCCAACAGTCTTAGCGGTAAAGGTAACGAAATCGGCGACGAGGGTGCCAGCGCCCAGGAAGACGGGCAGCAGGACAGCGCCAATGACGACCATGCGAATCACGCGGCCGCGGGTGACAACGAGCAGTGCCGGCGTCAGACCCATGGCGATGATGCCACCGAGCGGCAGCAGGCCGTTCCAAGTGCCAGTCGGGGAGAAGGGGAAGGGAACGTTGGCGAGCAGCAGTGCCTCGCCCAGCATGACGGGGGCAAGGATGTTAGCGGCAGCCCAGATCTCGGCGCGGCCGGCGATGAAGGGCCAGTCGAGGCCGACGTTGAGGGTACGGCCCTGGAGCCACTTGCTGTTGTTGGCAAAGTCGGAGATGCCCTGAGACAGCGGCTCAACGGCTGCGATGAACCAAGAACCGATCATCGAGAACAGCTCAAGGCAGGTTGCGGCGGTAAAGGCGAGCGTGCAGATCTGCTGCGGGGTCTGGTGCGAAAGAAGGCCGACGAAGACGCCCAGGTAGATACCAATAGCAAACTTGGAGCCCCAGAAGCCGATCATGTTGTTGAGCTTGGCAGCGTCGAAGTCGTACTTATCGAGGAAGGGGAGCACCTTGTCGATGATCTTGTTGAGCAGCATGGCCAGCGGATTCATCATGTAGTTCATGTGAGTCGTGGTCATGGGGTTCTCCTCGGGAGCACCCAAAAGATCGTTGAACGTGGGCTTCATAAGGTCGGAGTTCATGATCTTCATAACGCCGACGAAGACGACGAGCAGCGTGGCGACGACGATGTTGGCGCCAAAGTAGATGCAGGCAAGGCCGACAAAGGCGAGGTGCCAGACGTCAAAGATGTCGACGTCGATGGTGTTGGTCTTGGCGAGCACGATCATCACGATGTTGACGATGACGAGGACCATCAAGAAGTACAGCGTGTAGGGAGAACCCCAGGTGATGGTGGCCAGCGGTGCCCAACCCACGTCGGTAACGGTGAGCTGAAGGCCGGTGGACTCAACGAACGTCGTCATGGCGCTCGAGAAAGCCGTCGTCAGAATGTTGATGATGGCGCCGATGCCGGTAATGGCGATGCCGAGCTTAAGACCGCCCTCGAGGGCCTTGGTAAACTTAACTTTGAAGAGAAGGGCAATAACCGTCAAAACGATGGTCATCATAGGGGCTGCGCCAAGGTCGATCAGCGGCTGAAAGACGGCATTAGCAAACCCGATTACTGCGTCCATGTCTCCCTCTTTCCTAAAAGAGAATTTCCTTTTCCGTATGTTGCCTTAAAAAAGGAAGATGCCGTTCCCGGTCGTCATCTTCCTTAAAGCCAAAGATTGTGCAGAGCGAAGCTGCAAATGATTAGTTGAGACCCTTTTCCTTGATAATGGCCTCAATCTTGTCGTAAACCGGCTTAGCCATAGCAGGCATGCGATAGAGGATCGGGCCGGCGTCGACGATCGGAGTCTTAACCTCAAAGCCAAAATCGGTCTTGGCGATCTGGGCGAAGATGTCGTACTGAGAGAGCATCTCCTCGTTAACGTCCTTGATCATCACGGCGTCGCAGTGCAGGTTGTAGCCGCGATTCTTGAACTCGGACTCGATGGCGTCCTTGATCTGATGGCTGGAGTTAACACCGGCGCCACAAGCTGCGAGAACCTTAATCATGATGAATTCCTTTCTCTATGCGGGTTATTCCGCGGATTCCTAAGGGTAATTGGCTAGTCGGCAGGAAAGTTGTCGACCAAGAACTGGTAGATGGCCTTGGCGTCGGTCATGGAGAACAGCTCCTTGACGCGATCGGTGCCAAGAGCGTTAACGAAGTCCATGATCTTGGCAAGGATGCCCACCTGGGCCTCCTTGTCGTCGTTGAGGATCATAAACAGGAACGAGACGGGGAAGGTCTGCGAGGGGTCGATCATGGAGTGCCACTCGACGGGGGTCGTCAGCTTGACGGGGACGATGCGGCGGGTGTGAACGAATTCGACCTCGGTGTGGGGAACGGCAAAGCTGGGCAACTCGGGGTCGACGACAGACATATCCATGCCGGTGGGGTAGCCCTTTTCGCGCTCGATGATGTTCTCGAGAAACGCGGGCGCCACATAGTTTTTGAGTGACAGCTTATTGGCGATCTCGGTAAAGACCTCTTCTTGCGTGGTGCGGTCGCAAACAAACACGGTGTCTTCGAAGAACAGATTGCTCTCTGCGGACATGTCTGCAACTCCTTCCGTTCCATGCAGATCGAACATGTTCGAATCTGTTTGTTTAAGTTCTCTGTTATTTAAGTCTAAGAGAATTAGTGTGTCAATCTGTTTTCTATTGTTCGGCAAAGTTCAATTTGCTTTATTGAGGCAACATTGGATTGAAATGATTTTAAAATCGCAGCTTTTTGCCTATGTATAGCTGAAGTTGATGTGTCGGATACATTCGATATTCAACGTTTGGCGTTTACTATCCTACCGTTCACCGGGAAAAACCGACCGTTTAGGGTGAGTGAGCATAAATGTTCGATTACTATAAATGCGAACAAAACCACTCAAAGGAGTAAAAATGATCAAGGCGGAGCGTCAGGATAAGGTTCGTCAGCTGCTCGAGGAACAGGGGACGGTCTCGGTAAAAGAGATTTCTGATGCGTTAGGTGTCTCGGACATGACGATCCGCCGCGACCTTGAGGAACTTGCGAGCCTAGGCGAGATCGAGCGCGTGCACGGCGGAGCCCGCAGTGCACAGGGCCGTCCCCACGCTATGCTGCGCCATGAGTATTCGCACAGCGAAAAGCGCACTAAGCATGCCGAGGAAAAGCTGCAGATCGCGCGCCGCGCTGTGGAGCTTATCGAGGAAGGCTCGACCATCTTCTTGGGTACGGGCACCACGGTTGAGCAGATGGCCTCGATGCTGCCGGCGTTTCGCCTGCGCATTGTGACCAATTCGCTTTCGGTGTTTAACTTGCTCGAGGCGCGCGAAGACTGCGACCTGTGCCTCGTGGGTGGCATGTATCGCCGCCGCACCGCCGCCTTTGTGGGGCCCATGGCCGAGGATACCCTGCGCGCGCTGGGAATCGACGCAGCCTATATCGGCGCCAACGGCATTTTGAACGGCGACGTGTCCACGTCTAACATGGAAGAGGGCCGCATCCAGCAGCTCGCCTTTAGCAAGGCCGACTCGCGCTATCTGATCGCCGACTCCAGCAAGATCGGCAAGCGCGACTTCTACACCTTCTGCCGCCTGGACAATTTAGACGCCGTGGTGTGCGAACCGGGTATTGCTGATGGAGATCGCGCCGCCATCGAGGAGCACACGCAGGTCATCTGCTAGCTAGCGATACAGGCGATACTTCTGTCTCCCAGCCGGCGCGGGGATTACCGCTTCACAATGACACGCAAATGCGCTCGGGCCAAGTATTCAGCTTGTGGGCTAGACCAGGCGGGCGTAGTCCTGTGACTGATGAAAGATATGGGCGATATAGATTGTTTCGTGCTCAAACTTGTATAGACACACGTAGTTGTTGACGGGAAACGATCGGTAATTACGTGCCGCCAGCTCTTGCATGTGCGAGAGGGGACGTAAAAGCGGCTGCTCGCGAAGCAGGTCAAGCTGATATTCAAACTCAGCGACAAAATTGCCCGCTGCGCGCGGATTCTTGAGGATTTGGGCAAGGTATCCGACGATACTCTCGTACTCATATCGCGCGCTTTTGAGTATTACGACGTTATAGGTCATATTTGTCTCGTATCGCGGTCGCGAAGGAGTCGTAGTCGCTATAGTCGCCTTGCGATATCTCGTCTTCTGCCAGCATCATACGAGACAGAAGCTTGGCTTTGGCGATTTCGTCTTGCATGAGGCGATACTGGTCGCTGCTGATGCAGTGCATGGCCTCGTAGCCGTTCTTGGTTACGGTGACGTCGCGCTCGGACTCAACAAGCGCGGTGAATGTGGCAGTGTCCTTCATGTCTCGGACGGGCACACAGATGGGCATAAGTATCTCCTTCGCATTGGGACATAATTGTACCACGCCGTATCGAATAGTCGGCATCGTTGAATTGTCTTGATCTGTAACAGATAGACGCCCAAAACCGGGTTTAGTGTTACAGATCGAGACGGCTCGGCATAGCATCCGTTATGCGTAAAGCTCGGTATTACTGTATGTCTCAATCATTGCAATGGTCGGTATTTTTGTAGCTATAAGCTCATTTAAAGCTCGGTATTTTTGTATTATTAGATATATCTGAAGGTCGGTATTTTTGTAAACTAGCACGTAAATTATGCTGAGGTGAGATTATGTTTAAACGGAAGGCATATGATCGTCTGCAGGAGTGGAAAGAACGCTCGCAAGGGCGCACTGCGGTGCTTATTGAGGGTGCAAGACGCGTTGGCAAAACGACGCTCGTCAAGTGCTTCGCGCAAAATGAATACAAGGATTATCTGTACATTGACTTTTCGGCTGCTAGCAAAGCCACGCTCGATATATTTCTGAACCATCGTGAAGATGTCGATCTTTTTTTACGCATGCTTCAGCTGCAGTATGGTAAGGCCCTCGAACCGAGAGAGTCGCTGGTCATTTTTGATGAAGTGCAGCGGTTTCCCATCGCGCGCGAATACATAAAGCATCTTGTAGAAGACGGCAGATTTGATTACATCGAGACAGGCTCTCTTGTCTCCATCAAAAAGAATGTCGATAGCATTGTCATACCGTCAGAGGAAGAAAGAATCCCTCTCGAGCCCCTCGATTTTGAGGAGTATCTTTGGGCGACCGGAAAAGATCTTTATGCAGAAGAGATCCGTAAAGCGCGCGAATCTCGGACCGCGCTTCCGGACGGCGTTCATGCGACGTGCATGAGATTATTTGATGAGTATATGCTTGTCGGTGGTATGCCTCAGTCGGTCGACTCCTTTGTGGCAGAGAATGATTTTAGAGGATGCGACAGGGTTAAACGGCAGATTATCGCACTGTACAGGGAGGACATTGCCAAGTTTGGAGGTTCGGACGCTAGACGTGCGCGGGCGGTTTATGACGATATTCCGGGTCAATTATCTGCGGCAAATAAACGGTTCAAATTTGACAGCTTGGAGAAGGGGTCCCGTTTTGAGACATATGAGTCGGCGTTAATCTGGCTTGAGGATGCGCGACTGATTAACCGTTGCTATTTATGCAGTGATCCGAGCGTGGGTTACCGCCTGCACGAGGACGCGTCTTCGCTTAAATGCTATATGGCGGACACGGGATTGCTCGTGAGCTTGGCGTTTGATGATGGTCCGGACCTTATGGATGTTCATAGAGACATTCAATTTGGAAGAATTTCAATTAATAAAGGAATGCTAATCGAGAACATCGTGGCGCAGCAGCTTAAGAGTCTGGGGCATTCGCTTTTTTATTACAGCTGGCAGGAGCCTTCCAAAACAGAGGGGAGTCGGCCCAGAACGCGTGAAATTGATTTTCTTGTTTCGCGCGGCTTTGAAGACGCGGCTGGAAAACCGCGGGTCACTCCTGTTGAAGTTAAATCTTCCAAATCGTATTCAACAATCTCGCTTGACGATTTCGGCAGACGATTCGAACGACGAGTCGGAGAAGAGATAGTTCTTCACCCAAAACAGCTCAGGGCTGAAGGGCATAGGATATATCTACCTCTGTATATGACGATCTTTATCTGATCGACGGCATGCGGTCCTGTGGCTCATTGAACCGCAGGACCGTGTATCGTTGGGGGTTTATTGTGATAATGCGCGCAAGCTAAGCCGGGGATCGAGTTTTCGGGATATGTCGGTGAAGTTCCGTCACCGCGGACTGGGTGTCCGTGCGCCCGACGAGGTCGTTGCGTGCCTAGAAGCCCCGAGCTCCAGAAGCCGTACGCTTGTTTCAGGCGTGCTGGTCGAATGCTCCAGCGTGAAAGACCTACGGGTGTAGCTTGCTCGGCCTGTTTGTCTCGATCTGTAACAGCTAGGACTGAAAAACTCGGCTACGTGTTACAGGTTGAGATTTTTCGGCTAGGTCTAATCTATTCATCTCGATCTGTAACAGGTGGGGGAGAAATAACCGGCTAACTGTTATAGATTGAGATTGAGGGGATTGGCCTGTGCGTTCATCTAAATCTGTAACAGCTAGACGTCAAAAACCGGTTTTAGTGTTACAGATTGAGACAATTCGGCCTGGTCAGTCCCTTTCATCTCAATCTGTAACAGTTAGGACCGAAAAACTCGGCTAGATGTTACAGATTGAGACAAACGGACCCCGACCCGCTCAAAAACAAAAAGGCCGGGGGCGGCGCGCCGTGTGACGTGCCGCCCCCGGCTGAGGAATGGGGGCAGGTTGTGTGAGCGGGGCATCTCGCTAGTCGCAAGGCACTAGTCCAGACGACGGGTCTGCGCCACGTGCTTGTACCAGTAGGCGCTTGCCTTGGGCGTGCGCTTCTGGGTTTCAAAGTCAACGTAGAAGAAGCCGTAACGCTTGTTGTAGCCATTGGTCCAGGAGAACTGATCCTGCAGGCTCCACAGGAAGTAGCCGCCCACGTTGACGCCCACCTCCATGGCCTTGAGCAGCCAGCGCAGGTGCTGCTCGATGTAGTCGATGCGCGGCTGGTCGTCCACAAAACCGTCCTTGTAGGGGTCCTTGTAGCCCATGCCGTTCTCGGTGATGAAGATCTGCTTGTAGTTGGGGTAGCGCTGCTTAATGTAGACGAGCAGATCGAACAGACCCTCGGGATAGATGATCCAGTCCCAGTCGGTGGTGGGGATGCCGGGCTTGTTCACATGCTCGCCAATGCCCTTGACGCGCCAGCGACCGGTGCCCTTCTCGCCCGTACCGTTGTGGTGCAGGTCGTTCTCGCCGTCGTAAGCCTTGAGGAAGCGGCACTGGTAGTTGTTGACACCCAGGTAATCGTTGTAGAGCGCGGCCTCGCGCATGATTTCCAGATCATCGTCCAGGATCTCGATGGCGCCGCCCGAGACGGCAGCCAGGCGGTTGGCGCACTCGAGGGTGTCGGGAGCATAGTCCCCGCGGAAGGTGGCGTCGAGCAAGAACTGGTTCTGCAGCACGTGCTCGTTATTGGCGGCCTTGATGTCGGCGGGGTCGTTCTCGTTGAGCGGATACTTAAACTCCAGCGATTGAATGACGCCGATCTTGCCCCTAAAACCGCCGTTGTGGAAGGCCAGCACGGCCTTGGCGTGGGCGAGCATCATGTTGTGCTCGCACTGGAAGGCCTCGGCCAGATGAGCTTTGACGCCGCCGGGGAAGGTGCCCTCGATGTAGGTGTTGGAGGCGTCGGCCCAGATCTCGTTAAAGGTGAACCAGTAGGTCACCTGGTCGGCGTACTCCTTAAAGCAGAAGGTGGCAAAGTCCACAAAGGCATCGATGGTCTCGCGGTTGAGGAAGTCGCCCTTCTCAAAGAGGGGAAGCGGCGTATCGAAGTGATGCAGCGTGACGAACGGCTCAACATGGTGCTTATGGCACTCGGCGAAGAGATCGTGGTAGAACTGGACGCCCTCGGGGTTGATTTCGCCGGTGCCGTTGGGGAAGATGCGGCTCCAGGCAATGGAGAGGCGAATGCCGTTGATGCCAAACTCCTCGCACAGCTCCAGGTCGACGGGGTACTGGTTGTAGAAGTCCGAAGCGGGATCGGGGGAGAAACGGCCTTGGGCTTCCAGAAAGTCGTCCCAGGCAACCTTGCCCTTACCGTGAGTGCGGGTCTCGCCCTCTACCTGGTAGGCAGCAGTGGCGCCGCCAAAGACAAAGTCCTCGGGAAACTGCGCAGGCGGGTTGGTGACGCTAGCAGGGTTAACGGACATGATGATCCAATCGTCTAAATCGAAGGGCCAGCCGGTCTTGGATGGTCGGCTGGCCCTGAGCGTTACTTACTTCGAAAGCTGCTCGGAGACGAAGGCGAGAGACTTGTCGCCGTTCTGGGAGAGCTCAATGTACTGCTTACCGCGGCAGGCGACGCATTTGTTGCCCACGCGCTCGCAGTCTTTCTGCAGGTCGGCCAGGTAGCTTGCGGCCTGCGGGGCCAGGACGACCAGGTCAAAGTCGGGGAGCATGTCGACGTGGTTGCCATAGGCCTCGGCAGCGGTCTCCAGATTGATGCCGCGCTCCTTGGCAGCCTTGGCCAGCGCGTTGGCGAGCAGGCCCGAGGTTCCGCCACCCTGGCAGAGCACGAGCACACGCTTGCCGTTGAGGTCGCTGGCGGTCGTTGCCTCGGCAGCGGGTGCTGTGGAAGCGGTGGGGGCGTCGGCCTTCACGGCCTCGGCCGCGGCGCCGGCGGCAACGCTCTTGGCATCGGCCTTGCCCTGGAAGGCGTCGTTGAGCTTGGCGGCCTTCTCGGCGTTCTTGGCGGCGAGCTCCTCCTGGGAGATCTCGGCCTCCTCGGCGCACTTCTGGGCGTCATAGGCACGGAAGAACGGATAGTACAGGACAAAGTCGACGACCAGGATAAGGGCGAGCATCACAAAGGCGAGCGGCTGGAAGCCCAGGCCCATGATGGTACCGATGGGGCCGGGGACGGTCCAAGGCAGGGTGTACATAAAGCCGTTCATGCCCAAGAAGTCGATAAAGATCTTGAGGATCCAGATGTTGGCGATCGGGGCAAAGACAAACGGGACAAAGAAGACGGGGTTGAGCACGATGGGTGCGGCGAACAGCAGCGGCTCGTTGACAGCGAAGCAGACGGGAACGATGGCGGCCTTACCGACGGCGCGCATCTCCTGGGACTTGGCCAGGAAGCAGAACATAAAGACCAGGACAAGCGTGGCGCCGGTGCCGCCCATGCAGACGACGAAGTACTGGGCACCCTGGGTCAGGACAGCGGAAGCGTGCTGGCCGGCCTGGAACGCAGCCAGGTTGTCGGTCATGTTGGCAACGAGGGCGGCGGCGATGGCGGGCTCGACGATCGAGGGGCCGTGGACGCCCACGAACCAGAAGAGGCTCATGGCGCCGTAGATTACAGCGAGGCCGATGTAGCCGTCGGCGGCGGTGAACAGGGGCTGGAACACCTGGATGACGCCCTGGGCAAAGCAGAAGCCAAAGGCAGCGCGGAAGACGATGTCAAAGACCCAAAAGACGGTGATGCAGACGGAGAAGGGGATGATGTCCTTAAAGGTCTGCGAGATGTTAGGCGGAACCTGCTCGGGCATCTTGACGGTGATGTTGCGCTTAATGAAGAACTTGTAGATGATGCCGGTCACAAACGCAGCGATAAAGGCGGTCAGCAGGCCTTTGGAACCAAGGTAGGTGGTGTTGAAGCCGCTGGCAGCGTCCGTGGCGATCGTGTCGCTCGAAAGGAGCAAGAAGCCGATGATGGCCGCGCACATGCACGAGATGAAGTTGATCTGGTTGTTCTTGGGCAGATCGCGGTTCTGAGCGTCGGCGAAGTGCTTGGCTGTGGTGGCAGCGCAGGCGATGGCCAGGATACCCATGGAGTAGTTGTAGCACTTCCACAGGGCGTTGTTGATGTCATCGGGCCAGTAGAAACCCCAGATGTTGGGGACCGAGGCTACCAGGCAGAAGATGGACGAGAAGATGATGATGGGGATGACGGAGATAAAGCCGTCGCGAATCGCCTTGAGGTACTTGTTGCGGGCGATCGCGTTGAAAAAGGGCTGGCCCTTTTCGATGATGGCGATGAGTTGCTCCATGCAATGCTCCTAAGAGTCGGTGGGTTAGCAACGATGGTAACTTTTGGCGTTCGGTTGCCAAAATGTTGACGTTGCCATTTTGCGACACAAAAAAAGACGCGAACTGATGGTTCCTGTGCCTGCGAACCGTCGATTCCTTATGCGTAAACGTTTGAGCCGCCCGGTGGCTCTGTGTTTGCACAATGGCAACGTTAACATTTGGACTACAAAAGCCGTTCGGGGAAGCAAGATTGTCGGTGAACGGTAGGTTTTGGGTGGTAAACGTATTGTGGGGGAGGTGTTGGATATACTTGAAGGCGTTCATTTGACTGCGTAGGGTGCCGCCAATGGCATCGTTGACATAGAAAGATCGACCTATGGCCGCTGTTAAAAAATCGGTTTCCGTTAAGGACGTGGCGCGTCTCGCGGGCGTCTCGGAGCAGACGGTCTCGCGCACCGTGCACGATTCGCCCAGCGTGCGCCCCGAGACCAAGGAGCGCGTGCGTGCCGCCATGCGCGAGCTGGGGTATCGACCCAATTTTGCCGGTCGATCGCTGCGCCGCGGCAAGTTTAAGACCGTCGGCGTCGCCATGTTCAACATTACCGGCACCGGCAACCTCGACCGCATGGAGGGCTTTGCCGCCGCGGCCGACAAACATGGCTATGCCATCACCCTAACTAAAGTAGACGGGCATCCGTATACCCTCGAGAGTGCATCGTCGCGCATGAGCGCGCTGCCGGTGGATGGCATGGTTGTGATCATGAATCGCATGCCGGCGGACTTTGGCACCTTCGAGCCGCTGCCCGGCATGCAGACGGTGCTCGTTACCATGCTGGAGCACCCGCTCTGTTCAACGGTCGATAACGACCAGTTCGATTGCTCGCGCCAGGTGGTCGAGTACTTGTTGGAGCAGGGGCACAAGACCGTGCACTTTATCTCATGCCCCGAGCGCTCGCTTTCGGGCATGCAGCGCGAGGAAGGCTGGCGTGAGACACTGCGCGCACATGGTATTGAGCCGCCGCGACTCGTCCGTGGCGATTGGACGGCACAGAGCGGATATGCTGCCGGTCAGGCTCTAGCGTACGATCCGACCTGTACCGCCATCTATGCTTCCAACGATGCCATGGCCTACGGCTGCATTCGCGGGCTCGAGTCGCGCGGGAAACGCGTGCCCCAGGACGTGAGCGTAGTGGGTGTTGACGACAGCCTGGGCGACATCGTGCCCGACCGTCGCCTGACCACGGTGCGCTTTAACAACAGGCGTGTCGGCATGTGGGCGGTCGACAAGATCGCCGGTGCCGAGGGGGTTGCGTCTGGCGTGGAGCACATGCTGATCCCCGGCGTGCTCGTAGAGGGCGATACGGTGCGCGATGTACGCTAGAGGCGGACCTGTTTGGGTTGCCGCTAACTGTGTTCGATATTGTTCAGATTGGTTTAAAAACCGTTCACGGGCGAAAAATGACCGTTCATAGCTTGAAATTACGTTTTGCGCTGTTCTTTTTTGTTTGAATGTTAATGTTTCTGCCATACAGAACGCAGCGCGTATGCCCGGACGCGATGCTCTCGATTGGTTCATATGTGAAAGGAACGCAATATGGCAACCAAAGAAGAAATCTCGATGGTTGGATTCGAGATTGTCGCATACGCAGGTGACGCCCAGACCGATCTGCTTGCAGCGCTCGATGCTGCTCGCGAGGGTGATTTTGAGAAGGCCGAACAGCTGCACAAGGATGCCAGCGATGCACTTATCGGCGCCCATGACACGCAGACCAAGCTGCTTTCGCAGGAGGCCGGCGGCGGCGAGATGGAGATGACCTTCATCATGGCTCACGCTCAGGACACTCTCATGACCACTATGATCCTGGAGAAGCAGGCCCGCTTTACCATCGATGCCTACAAGCGCATCGCTGAGCTCGAGGCCAAGCTCGCCTAACGAGCTCGCACAACCTCGTCCCCTTCCAAAAACCCTGCCGCTATCCGCGGCAGGGCTTTTCTGCACTCCTCCAAGTTGCGGTGAAATAGGGACTGAATAGGGACCGGCGGGCGCAAAACAATCCCTATTCCACCGCAACTCATCCCGAAATAGTCATTGGGGACAGTCTTGGTGCCCGTTCGTCTTGCCGTTCGGTTTTTCGCTGGGTGGGTATACTTCCTTTCACATTAAACGCCGGACTGAGGAGGTATCCAAATGCCGGATAACGGGTCAATACAAAAAAGAGACGCGCACGAGATGGCTCATGGGCGTCCTGTCCAGATAACCGAGCACACGACGGTAACCGAGCTGCAGCTCAGCCTGTCCGATGTCGTGTGCGCAAATAAAAAGCTGCAGATCGGTATCATCGTTGCGCTCGTGGTACTGGCCTTGCTGTCGGGCTTTGTAGCTCGTCCGCATTTTGCCGATACCAAGACTTGGGACTCCACCATCGAGGTCATCGATCAAAAGAAAGGTAACGTACTGGCGCTCACGACCTCGTGCGTGGCGCTATCTGCGGGCATTACCGCGCTGCCGGGTGATACGGGAACGCCGGTTGCCGAGCAGCTCGCGCAGCTTTCAGGCAACTTGGGCATCGTGCTTGCCGTGCTCTATCTCGAGAAATATCTGCTGACTATTTTGTGGTCGGTTGGCCTAGGCATCTTAATCCCGTTTGCGTTGGTGCTCTTTGCGGTGTCGCTTGGCATTCATGGGCGCTGGAGCACGAGCGCCGTCCTGCGCCGCGTGGCGACTCGCGTGCTGGTGGTTGCCATGATCGGCATGGCGTTGGTGCCTGCAAGCGTATGGGTGTCGCAAAAGGTCGACGAAACGTATCGAGTGAGCATCGAGGCAGCCGAGCAAAAGGCGGCCGACGCTGCGAGTGCGGCAGATGGCGACAGCTCCAAAGCAAGCAAGAAAAAGACCGAGTCCACAGAGTCCAAGAACGTGCTTGAACAGCTTGCCGACGGTGCCTCGAGCCTGGTCACGTCGGTAACCAGTGGTGCCAAGCAAATGACCGATGAGATCGTGCAGCAGGTGACCGATCTGATCGAAGGCGTCATCGTGATGATCGTGACCTCGTGTGTGATTCCTCTACTGGTGCTCGTGGCGTTCCTATGGCTAGGACACGTGCTGCTGGGGATCGATGTCTCCGGTCCCGCGAACTATCTGACGGATCGTTTCTTGAGCGCTCCGTCCAAACATGCCAAGAAGAGTGGGCAGTCTGAGTAGGCGGCAAAGCGATCTTTGGAAGATCAACCGTAAGAAGGGCGGCCGAGACACGTTCTCGGCCGCCCTTTTGTCTGTTGAACACATGGTCGCTACGTCTGCGCCGGGCTCAAACGGTCGGCAATCAACCGTGAACGGTACTTGTTCAAAAAAGAACAAAGTTAAACAAATAATGGTTGCACCAGATGTTCGAATGTGTTCAAATAAACATGAACAGTGAAGAACCGCACATTCAGATGCCCGGACCTGAGCGCGATTCAACACTTCCAAACAGAAACTACGCACCTGCGTATCTCTCAAGGAGGATGTCATGAGGGTTGTAATCGCTTCCGATGCCGACGGTATGTCGATGAAGGAGTCCATCAAGGAGATGCTCATCGCCGACGGTCACGAGGTCGTCGACTATTCCGAGACCCCTGCCGCGGACTTTGTCGATTCCGCGACCGCCGTTGCCAAGGACCTGCTGGAGCACAAGGATTCCCAGGGCTTCGCATTCGATAAGTACGGCGTCGGCTCCTATATGGCCGCCGTCAAGATCAAGGGCATGGTCGTCGCCAACATTTCCGACGAGCGTTCCGCCTACATGACCCGCGAGCACAACGGCTCGCGCATGGTCACCATGGGCCCGGGCGTTGTGGGCACCGAGGTCGCCAAGAAGATCGCCCGCGAGTTCCTGCGCGCTCAGTACGCCGGCGGCCGTCACCAGATCCGTGTCGACATGCTCAACAAGATGGCCTAACGAGAGCCACCGAGAACTCGAACTTCTACCTCAACTTGTGAATTCAGACGAAAGGACGTTCTGATGAAGAAGACCATCGCAATCGGTTGCGACCATATCGTTACGGACGAGAAGATCTATCTGGCCGACCGCCTGGAGCAGGCTGGCTACAAGGTGCTCGACTGCGGCACCTACAGCCACACCCGTACGCACTATCCCATCTACGGTAAGGCCGTGGGCGAGGCTGTTGCCAGCGGCAAGGCCGACTTTGGCGTGGCCCTGTGCGGCACCGGCATCGGCATCACCAACGCCGTCAACAAGGTTCCCGGCGCTCGCTGCGCCCTGGTTCGCGACATGACTTCTGCCCTGTATGCCCGTCGCGAGCTCAACGCCAACATCGTGGGCTTTGGCGGTAAGATTACCGGTGAGTTCCTGATGGCCGACATCATGCTTGCCTTCCTGGAGGAGCCCTACGAGAAGACCCCCGAGCACGATGCCCTGATCGCCAAGATCGACGCTTGCAATAAGGCCGACGCCGAGGCTCAGGCTGACCCGCACTTCTTTGACGAGTTCCTCGAGAAGTGGGACCGCGGCGAATACCATGACTAAGGGGGTTCCGGCGTTCTACCGAACGCCGGACCGGCCGACGCTGCGAAGCCATCTGGTGGGCAATCTGCCGTTCAGCTTCGACGGCATGACCAGAAGGTCAATGCCGCCTCGCTTCACGGCACCTTGCCTCACCAGCTGGCTTCTCGCTGACGTTGAGGTGACCTGTGGGGTTTGTCCTTGTTGCTGCGAAGCTTTCTGGTACAGCTAGCTGCTCCGATAACACGTTTGCTTGCTTGGCTTGAGTGCTTCGCTCTTGGCAATCCCCGGCATTCTGCAGCTTTTCAATTGACGGCTCGCGTTTCTGTGAGGGGGCGCGGGCCGGTTTTCTATCAGCCCTATTGACTCGGCGGGCTGGCGTACGAAAGGGAAGGCTCCTATGGAGTTTGTTCTTGATAACGGTTCTGTTCGTGTGACACTGAGCACGGCTGGCGGATCGTTCACTTCGATTAAAGCCAACGGTCGCGAGTACCTGTGGCAGGGCGATCCTTCGGTCTGGTCGGGCCAGGCGCCCATTTGCTTTCCGATTTGCGGCGGCCTTCGTAACGGTCGCGCGATGACCATGGGCGGCCGCGAGGTCAAGCTTGCCCGCCACGGCTTTGCCCGCAAGCAGGAGTGGAAGCTCGAGGAGCAGGGTGACAACATGGTTGCGCTGAGCCTAAGCTCTGCCGACCACGCCGAGCTGCTCGAGCAGTATCCGTATCCGTTTAAGATTGTTGCTCGTTACACGATCGATTCGGAAAAGGTGGCCGTGTCGTACGAGGTGACCAATGAGGGCACCGAGGACATGCCGTTTTTTGTGGGTGGCCACCCCGGCTTTAAGTGCCCGCTCGACGAGGACGAGTCCTATGACGACTATGAGCTTCGTTTTGATCAGCGTGAGGCCGCCGAGCTCTGTACTGCCGTTCCCTCGACGGGCCTGATTGATGTCGAGCATCGCAGCAAGAACCCCATGATCGGTCAGAACCTGCCGCTGACCCACGAACTCTTCGACTTCGCGGAGACCATCTTTGACGCGCTCGACAGTCGCGTGGTTACGCTGACCAAGAAAACCGAGGACAAGGGCGTGCGCCTGACGTTCCCTGATATGCCATACCTGATTGTGTGGAGCAAGCCCGAGGGCGACTTTGTGGCCGTGGAACCGTGGGGCGGCCTGTCCACCTGCTCTGACGAGGACGATGTTCTGGAGCATAAGCGCGGCTGCCTGGTTGCCAAGCCGGGGGAGACCGTCACCCGTGGCTTTGAGATCGAGATCCTTTAACGAGTTATCGTATGTTTGGGGTCGCGCGTTTGGCGCCCCGGAAACAGGAGTTCAATATGATTCTGACCGTTACC
Organism: uncultured Collinsella sp.; assembly: GCA_958444075.1. Taxonomy (GTDB): domain Bacteria; phylum Actinomycetota; class Coriobacteriia; order Coriobacteriales; family Coriobacteriaceae; genus Collinsella. The sequence continues at coordinate 20,704 of CAUCNB010000022.1, forward strand.
ATGAACCCGTCGATCGATACGCGCTATCAGCTCGACAAGCTGATCATCGACGACGTGAACCGCGTGACGCCCGAAAAGACCGCTGGCGGCAAGGGCCTCAACGTGAGCCGCGTGTTGCTGCAGCTGGGTGACGACGTGCTCGCGACCGGCCTGCTTGGCGGTCACATGGGTGCCTATATGGCCGAGCTCATGGATGCCGATGGCGTCAAGAATGACTTTGTGCCCATTGCCGGTGAGACGCGCATTTGCCTGAATATCCTGCACGAGGGTAATCAGACCGAGCTGCTGGAGAGCGGTCCGCAGATTGCGCCTGCCGAGCTCGAGGCCTTTACGGCCAAGTTCGCCGAGCTTGCAGCGAAGGCGGACGTCGTGACGCTTTCGGGCTCGCTGCCGCGTGGCGTCGATGCTGGCTACTATGCCGAGCTCGTCAAGATTGCCGAGGAGGCGGGCGCCAAGGTGCTGCTTGACACTTCGGGCGCATCGCTGGAGGCCGCGCTGGAGTCCGACGCTAAGCCTGAGCTCGTAAAGCCCAACCTGACCGAGATTAACGGTCTGCTGGGTACGTCCTTTACGACCGATGATGTCGATGCCCTGCGCGAGGCGCTTGCCGCCGATGGCCGCTTTGCCGGTATCCCCTGGGTTGTCGTTTCGATGGGCGCTGCCGGTTCGGTGGGCTTCCATGAGGGTCGCGCGTTCCGCGCCAAGACGCCCGCGATTGCGGCTGTGAACGCGACGGGTTCCGGCGACTCGACCATCGCCGGCTTTGCGCATGCCATTGCTGCTGGTGCCGACGATGTCACGGTGCTCAAGACCGCCAATACCTGCGGCAAGCTCAACGCCATGGATCCCAAGACCGGCCACCTGGTCATGGACCGCTGGGACGAGATCTACAACGGCGTTGTCGTGACTGAACTGTAGGGTTACGGCGTTTTATCAAACGCCGTAACGGCTCGACGCTGCAAACGCCCCTAAGCGGCAATCTGACGTTCAATCGTCGGGCATGACCAGAAGGTCAATGCCCTCCTCTTTCACGTCACCTTGCTCGCTTAGGGGCGTTTTCGCTGACAATGCCAAGGCAACGCCGATGTCTTGGTCGCAAGTAGTCATTGGGGACGTTCTTGTTTGACTAGTCGTTTAAGAACGTCCCCAATGACTAGCCAATAAAACGGCGCCCGTCGGCGATGTTGCCGGCGGGCGCCGTTGTCGTGTGGGCGGTTATGTCGTGGCCGCTGATGAGGCTCGAACTCGTATGCTACAGCGAGTCGATGAAGCGCTGTTGGGCGGCGCGGCCGGCTTCGTCCCACTTAAAGACGCCGGCGTTGTCGAGCACGTGGCCGAACACCACGCCGACCTCCTCGTGCAGGATATCGATGGCGTTGTCCGCCGTAAGCTCATCGGCGCGGCGGGCAAAAACGTCCTCGGCCCATGCGGCGTGGCTGCGGCAAAGGTCGTCGCCCTCGAGCGCGCTGGCAAGGTCGTAGCTGGCGTCGACCTTGGCTGCCAGCAGATGCTCGCGGACAGCGCCGAGCTCGGGAACCAGGCGCGGCGGAAGAATGGCCAGGCCCATGACCTCGATCAGGCCGATGTTCTCCTTCTTAATGTGGTGATACTCGGCATGCGGGTGGAACACGCCCAGCGGATGCTCGTCGGTCGTGATATTGCAGCGAAGCGCCAAGTAGGCCTCGTAAATCTCGCCGCCGGCGTTGCCGCGGGAGTCGACGCGGCGGATGACGGGCGTCACGGTGTTGTGCGCCACGCCGTCGGCTGTGTGCGCGATGACGCCAACAGACTCATCGGTCCACTCGCGCCAGGCGAGGATAATCTTTTCGGCAGCGCCGAGCAGCTGAGCGCGGTCATGCGAGCGCAGGCGCAGCACCGAGAGCGGCCACTGCAGCACGCTACCGCTGACCTGGTCAAAACCGGGCACGCTAAACTGCGAGACCTCGGCGGCGTGCATCATGGGGAACTCGTGTGCGCCGCCCTGGAAGTGGTCGTGCGACAAGATCGAGCCGCCCACGATGGGCAGGTCGGCGTTGGAGCCGATGAAGTAATGCGGGAACAGGTCCACAAAGTCGAGCAGGCAGGTCAGGCCCTTGCGGTCGACGTGCATCGGACGATGCTCGGAGCTCATGGCAATGCAGTGCTCGTTAAAGTACGCGTACGGGCTGTACTGGAAGCCCCAGCGCTCGCCGTCGAGCTGGATGGGGATAACGCGCAGATTCTGGCGGGCGGGGTGAGCTCCGCCGTCGGCTGCGGCGGAGCGTCCGGGATAGCCCTCGTTTTCGATGCAGAGCTGGCAGGCGGGATACTTCTCGCCCGTGTTCTTTGCGGCACCAGCCGCGGCGATATCGCGTGGGTCCTTCTCAGGCTTGGAGAGGTTGATGGTGATCTCAAGATCGCCCCAGTTGGTGGGGGTGCTCCATTTGATGTTGCGCGCGATGGCGGCACGGCGCACGTAGCCGGCGTCGCAGCACAGGCCGTAGAACCAGTCGGTCGCGGCGCGGGGCTCGTTGACGCCCATACGTCCGTTGAACTCCTCGTTTACAACCGAAGGCCTCGGCATGAGTACGCCCATGATGTGCATGGCGATGCGGTCGCGGCCCGACGCCGTGTCCTCGGCGGCACCGTTGGTAACGGCGGCCTCGGAAAGCGCGGCAAGCGTGCCCTCCAGGTCAAAGTCGGGGAGCGTATCGGGGTGCAAGAGCGAAATCTTCTCGGTCTTGAGCGCCCAAGCCATGTCGAGCGCGGGGCCCGTGGCGCCGATGCACTCCAAAATAGTGTTGTATGCCCAGATGCGATCGTCCTGTCCGATCATCGATCGGTGGATGGCATATTCGATGAGGCTCTGTGCAGCCTCGCGCACGTCGGTCATTACAGCCATGCCGCATAAGCCCCCTTGTCAGAGATGGCGTAGTGACGGGCAGAGCCCTCGCCCAGCCAGCTGTTCATCTTGGCAATGAAGGTGTCGACCAGATCGAGCGGCACGAAGGCCTGGATGGTGCCGCCGAAGCCGCCGCCGTGAATACGAACGGCGCCACGGCCGTCGAGCACATGCTCGGCCAGTGCCAAGGCATACATGGAAGGCTGCTCGGAACCCAGCTTGGCAACAACATTCTGCAGGTACATGGCGGAGCTGGCGCCGGATTCGCGCGTCAGGACCAGGAACTGGTCAATGTCGCCGGCGTTCAGAGCTGCCCAGCGCTTGTCGACCAGGCCGTTCTCGTACCAGTAGTGAACGGCGCGCAGGCAGGCGCGGTCGCCCAGCTTGGCGCGCAGCTCAGGGAGCTTGGCGTCAAAGTCGGCGACGTCGACCTCGCACAGGCGCGCCTTGCCAAACTCGGCGGCGACGTCCTGCATCTCGCGCGGAACGGCGGCGTAGTCGTCAGTGGCGGCTACGTGGTCGGCACCGACCTTAACGAGCACGAGCGCATAGCCGTGATCCTCAAAGTTGAGCTCGAGCTTCTGGGTCTTAGGCTGAGCCTGATCCTCAAAGTTCATGTAGGCAAGGCCGCCCAGGCACACGGCGGCTTGGTCCATCAGACCGCAGGGCTTGCCGTAGTAGTTGTTCTCGGTGCGCTGGCTCATCTGCGCAAGCGCGACGGGCTCAATGGCGGGCGCGCCCCAGAGGGTTTCCATGGCACGACCGTATGCGGCCTCGACGGCAGCGGAGCTGGAAAGGCCGCCGCCCGAGGGAACGGAGCAGGTGAAGGCGAAGTCGAAGCCTTGGGGCTCAACACCAAGCGCTGCGACCTCGTGGGCCATACCACGCACGAGGCTTGCGGACGTGCCTTTCTCGGACTCTTGAATATCCAGCGTGTCGAGCGTGATCTCAAACGTAGGATAGCCCTCGTCGGCGACGCGAATCTTGTTGGAGTCGGTTGCCACGGCGATGCCGTCAACGGCGACATCGAGCGAGCCGGCGATAACGTGGCCACCCTCGTGGTCGGTGTGGTTGCCGCTGATCTCGGAACGGCCAGGCGCGTGCACGTAGAGCACCTGGCGGTCGCCGATGGGGCCAAACTCCTCCTCAAACAGCTTGGTGAGCGTGGCGAGTGTCTTTTCGTCGGGGGTGGTCATGGGAGTCCTTTCCTTGGCGCGCACGGGTGAGTTTTGCGTCGTTATGAGTACGTTAACAACTTGAAGCGGCATGAACCAAGTGTCCACGATACCGCACGTTACGGGCTATGTTAACGTACTCATAACACATCGCTTGTCACTTTTTGAGAATCTGGTAATCGGTAGAAATACAGCCGTGAACGGTACTGTCGTATGGACTTATAAAGCAGAAAAGATGCAGATAGAAAAAGTAGAGTACGTTAACATGCGTCCGACGATAGCGGGCCTCGGTGCAGGGCGTGTTTCTGCCCAGGCCGGCATTCACGCTATTCAGATCTCGCAAGGGTGAAGGTGATCCTGTGGCAAGGCGCCCGTCCAACGATACAGGTACGCGTCCGGTCTCCATGGCCGACGTCGCCCGCGCTGCTGGCGTTTCGCAGCAGACGGTTTCGCGCGTCGCCAACGGTTTGCCTAACGTCAACGAGCAGACGCGCCAGCGCGTGCAGGCCGCTATGCAAGAGCTCGGCTTTCGTCCGAGTTATGCCGGTCGCTCGCTGCGCGACGGCCGTTACCATTCGGTCGGCCTGTGCGTCAACGATGTCACCAAGTTTGGCAACCTCTCAATGATCGACGGCATCGCCAGCGCTGCTCGCGAGCATAATTGCGCCATCACGCTGGTCGAGATGTCCAAGACCGAGGAGTTTTCGCTTGCCGAGGCCACGCGTCGTATGGCCGCGCTGCCCGTGGACGGCATCATTATCGGCATGAGTCGCATGGCACCCGATTTTGAGACGTTTGATCCGTTGCCGGGCATTGGCACGGTCATCGTTACCATGTACGCGCATCCGCGCGTGACCACAGTCGATTCCGACCATTACGGCTGCTCGCTATTGCTTATGGATCACCTGTTTGAGCTGGGACACGATCAGATTCGCTATATTGGCGGCCCGTCGTTCTCGGTCGACGAGCAGTTTCGTCGCGCCGGTTGGCAGGATGCACTCGAGCGTAAGCACATTAAGCCGCAGGCGCCGCTCGAGGGCGATTGGTCTGCCAACAGCGGATACGAAGCCGGCAGATATCTGGCCGAGCACGACCGCACCATGACGGCGATTTACGCGGCAAACGACCAAATGGCAAACGGTGCCATCGCCGCGCTGCGCGATAGCGGCTTGCGCGTGCCCGAGGACGTGAGCGTGGTGGGCGTCGATGATTCGCTCGATGATTTTGTAGCACACAACGAGCTCACGACCGTTCGATTCGACTTGCATCAGCGTGGGCGCGAGGTGTTTGAGCATGCGGTTCCCGAGGCGGGTACGGTGGGCAAAACCGTTGCCATTCGTATTCCCGGCCAGCTCATCATTCGACATAGCACGGCGATACCGCGCTCATAGTTTGTGCTGGTAAACGGCGATTTATCGCATTTTAATAACAATCGGTAAGGATGCCGGCAGATAGCTGTTGGGATGCAGCCGAGTGCTATGATAGACGGGCTCTTTTGTCTATCTAGGAGGCTTTGCCTGATGGAGATCACCAAGGATATCCGCTACGTTGGCGTCGACGATCACGACATTGACCTGTTCGAGGGCCAGTACGATGTGTCCGAGAACGGTATGGCATACAACAGCTACGTTATCTTGGGCGAAAAGATCGCTGTCGCCGATTCAGTCGATGGCGGGTTTGTCGACGAATGGCTCGGTAACCTCGAGGCTGTACTCGACGGTCGCACGCCCGACTACCTGGTCATCCATCACATGGAGCCCGATCACTCCGCCGGCATCGCCGCCTTTATGGAGCGCTATCCCCAGGCACAGATTGTGGCAAGCATGGGCGCCTTCCGCATGATGGTTAACTACTTTGACACCGACTTCCCCGAGCGCAAGATGGTTGTCAAGGAGGGTGACGTGCTCGATTTGGGCGGCCACAGCCTAACCTTTGTCGGCGCCCCCAACGTGCACTGGCCCGAGGTGCTGTTCTCCTACGAGGCCACCGACAAGGTGCTCTTTAGTGCCGACGGCTTTGGCAAGTTCGGCGCCAACGACATCGAGGATCCGGAAGGGTGGGCCTGCGAGGCGCGCCGTTATTACTTTGGCATCGTCGGCAAGTTCGGCAAGTTTGTGCAGGCCGTGCTCAAGAAGGCCGCCAATCTGGACATCCAGATCATCTGCCCGCTCCACGGCCCCGTGCTGACCGAGAACCTGGGCTATTACCTCGACACCTACAACACCTGGTCGAGCTATCAGCCCGAGGACGAGGGCATCACGATTGCCTACGCGAGCGTGTACGGCCATCTGAAGGCTGCCGTTGAGGAGCTCGCATCTGCGCTCGAGGCTCGCGGCCAGAAGGTTTCCGTCTTTGACCTGGCTCGCGACGATATGGCCGAGGCCGTTGAGGACGCGTTCCGTTACGACCGCCTGGTGCTCGCCTCCATTACCTATCAGGGCGAGATCTTCCCGTTCATGAGCACTTTTATCCACACGCTTGCCGAGCATGCCTACCAGAACCGTACGGTGGCGCTCGTCGAGGCCGGCTCCTGGGCGCCCGTCGCTGCCAAGGTTATGACCAAGGAGCTCGAGGGCATGAAGGACATCACCCTGGCGCAGAACAAGGTGACCGTCCTGGGCTCGCTCAACGACGCCTCGCGCGCTCAGATCGAGGCCCTCGCCGACGAGCTTTCCAAGTAGCAATACTTCACTTTTGACGCGCAAACCACCACAAAGGGGACACCTTTGTGGTGGTTTTTGTTTACGCGCTGGCGACGATGAGGTTGGGGCGGGTGTTGTCGGCGATTTCGGCGATAGAGGTGGCAACGGCATCGTCGGGGTCGCGGTCCATGACGATGGCGTTGACATCGACGAGCTCGGCAAAGCGGTACATGCCACGTCCGTTAACCTTGCTGGCGTCCATGAGGGCCACGCTTTGACGGGCGGCGCCGATCATGGTCGTTTTGGTTTCGGCCATCTGGGGAAAGTCGGTGGTAAAGCCGCAGCCGGGAACAAAAGCGCCAGGGCACATGACGGCAAGATCGGCGTGGACCATTTGGAGCGCCTGCATGGTAAGTGGGCCGTACAGATAGCGATGACCTTTGCGCAGTGCCCCGCCCAGCATGACGACATCGACCGAGGGCATGCTCTCGTCGATGTAATCGGCGATGGTGATATCGGCCGTAATGACGGTGATGCCGTCGCGCTGATCGAGCAGGCGGACGAACTCGAGTGCCGTGGTGCCGGAGTCGACGAGCAACGTGTCGCCGTCGCTGACGAGTTCAATGGCGCTTTGAGCGATGGCCTGCTTGGCGGCGACGTTGACGTTGATGCGCCGATCCTGCGTGGAGACCGTTAGGCGTTTGTGGAGCGACACGGCGCCGCCATGCGTGCGGCGTAGCTTACCGGACTCGGCGAGCGCGTCCAGGTCGGCGCGGGCAGTGACGGAGGAAACGCCAAAGGTCTGGGCGATTTCTGCCACCTGCACGGAGGCGTTATGCTCGAGCATTTCCATGATGGCGGCACGTCGT
>CAUCNB010000023.1:0-27842 GCA_958444075.1 uncultured Collinsella sp.
CAAGGCGGGGCCGAGGCCGCCTCGATCAATTTGCGAAAGAATCTTGACGGTACCTCGTGGCCCTCGGAGAGCCAAATTGATCCGTTTTCTTTCGCCTCCAGACGTTCCCAGGGAATCAGCTGAACCCGCCCGCCACGAAATCGGTCTATCTACTACGTTTGGCCCGACACCCCCAACCACAACCGTGTTTTATGAAAAACCGTAGGCTTTCTACCTGCGGTTTTCTTTCTGCGTTGTTCACTGTGGTTGAGGGTAGTGGCTTAAACGTAGTAGATGGGCCAGTTTCGTGGCAAGCGAGCTGCGTGGATGATCTCGCGAAGTGAAAATGATTCCTTTTCCTCCGTCCCCAGGAGATCAGTTGGGGCTAGAGCTCTAGGGTGAGGGTGACGGGGCAGTGGTCGCTGCCAAAGATGTCGCCGCGGATGCCGGCGTCGCGCACATTGCCGGCGATTGCGTTGCTTACCAGGAAGTAGTCGATGCGCCAGCCTGCGTTGTTCTTGCGGGCATTAAAGCGGTAGCTCCACCAGCTGTAGACGCCCTCGACGTCCGGATTGGCCGCGCGCCAGGTGTCGGTAAAACCGGCGTCGAGCAGCTCGGTAAACTTGCCGCGCTCCTCGTCCGAAAAGCCTGCGTTGCCGCGGTTGGACTTGGGGTTCTTAAGATCGATCTCCTCGTGTGCCACGTTAAAGTCGCCGCAGGTCACCACGGGCTTTCCGGTCTCGCGCTCGAGGCCTGCCAAAAAGCCGCGGTAGGCATCGTCCCAAGCCATGCGCACGTCGATGCGCGCGAGCTCATTTTGGGCGTTGGGCGTATAGACGTCCACAAACCAAAACTTGTCGAACTCGAGCGCGCAGACGCGGCCCTCGGTTGCGGCTTGGGCGACGAGCTCGGCAGCCCCACCCTTGCCGGCGTAGGGCAGCAGTGCATCGGCGCGCAGCACGCGCGGCGGTTCCTGGCGGCTAAAGACCGCGGTGCCCGAGTAGCCCTTGCGCTCGGCGTAGCTCCAGGTTTGGTGATAGCCGGGCAGGTCGATATCGACCTGGCCCTCCTGCAGCTTGGTCTCCTGCAGCGCTAGGACATCGACATCGAGTTCCTGCGCGATCTGGATAAAGCTCGGGTCCTTTTTGAGCACGGCGCGCAGGCCGTTGACGTTCCACGAGGCGAAAGTGTAAGTCTGAGGCATGGTGTCCTTTCGACGGGGTTGGCAGGCTTAAGATTAGCGCAACAGGGGCGGGGTGGGCTCCGTGGGCGACGGCGCAATCGCAGCCGCCCCGACCAACGTGGACGGAGGACAAACATGACGCAAGCGATAACAGATTCCAAGCAGGCCTCCACCGCGCTGGCGGAGCTGTTCAATACCCACGGGCGTGTGGTGTTCTTTGGCGGCGCTGGTGTTTCCACGGCGAGCGGCATTCCCGATTTTCGCAGCGTGGACGGCCTGTATCACCAGCAGTTTGCCTATCCGCCCGAGACCATGCTGTCGCACAGCTTTTACGAGACACATCCGGCGGAGTTCTTCGACTTTTACCGAACCAAGATGATCGCGCTTAACGCTAAGCCCAACCGCTGCCACACCAAGCTGGCCGAGCTGGAGCGAGCTGGCAAGCTCGATGCCGTGGTGACGCAAAACATCGACGGCTTGCATCAGATGGCGGGCTCGCAGCGCGTGTTTGAGTTGCACGGATCGGTCCATCGCAACATTTGCCAGTCGTGCGGCGCGGTCTATAGCGCCGAGTGGATTTGCTCGCGCGAGCACGAGGACGCCGCGGGCGTGCCCGTGTGCCCCGCGTGCGGTGGTCGCATCAAGCCCGATGTGGTGCTCTACGAAGAGCCGCTCGACGAGCGTGTGTTGACCGGTGCCGTTGCCGCCATCGCCGCGGCCGATGCCCTCATTGTGGGCGGGACCTCGCTCGTGGTGTATCCGGCGGCAGGCCTTACGCGTTACTTTACTGGCGATACGCTGGCCATTTGCAATTTGGCGCCTACCGATCAGGATGCAAATGCCGACCTGCTGATTTCTTGCGACATCGCGGCCGCGTTTGCGTTCTAGCCCGTGTGCGCGGATACAATAGAAAGACTGAGTGCAAAGCGACCCCGCCGCCAGCTCCCCAAGCTCGGCGGCGTGGGCATTTTAGGAGGATGTTCATGGCGAACGACAGCAAGACATGGCGGTGCGGAAAGTATGAGCTCAGCTTTGACCGTCCGCGCATCATGGGCGTCCTCAACGTGACGCCCGATTCGTTTAGCGATGGCGGGGAGCACTTCGACCCGGATGCCGCCATCGAGTACGGTCTGGCGATGCTCGACGCCGGCGCCGACATCATCGACGTAGGCGGCGAGTCCACGCGCCCTGGTTTTACCCCGGTCAACCCCGACGAGGAGGCTCGCCGCGTGCTGCCCGTGGTGCGCGCGCTGGCCAAGGAGGGCGCCATCGTCTCGATTGACACGCGTCACGTGGCGGTTGCCAAGGCGGCCGTGCGCTGCGGCGCCTCGATCGTCAACGACGTGACCGGCTTCACTGACCCCAAGATGGTCGAGTTTGTTAAGACGAGCACCTGCGGTGTCATCGTGATGCATGCCGGCGAGGTCGCCGCGCCTACCCGCACGCACGCAACGGTGCAGCTCGATACCTCGGCAGCGGCGTTTGTTGCCGAGAAGGCGCGCGAGGCGGCTGCCGAGGCCGCGCGCGAGGCCGAGAAGCCCGCTCGTCGCCGCCGTGGCAAGCTGCTGGGCGACCCTAAGCCCGAGGCAAAGCTTCCGGGTGGCGTGGTGCAGCCCTCGTTGCCGTTTGGCGAACCTGAGCCCGCGACCGAGCCTGCAAGCGAGCAGGAGACGCCGGCCGCCGAGCAGGCTGCTGCCGCCGAGACCGTCGCGCCCGCGCCCGAGGCCACCGAGGCCGCATCGGAGTCCAATGACCGCCTGGCCGCCATGATGCGCCGCAGCGCCCGCCGCGAGGAGGCCTACGTGCCCACCTCGCAGCTCCGCCGCTTCACCCTGCCCGATTCGGCGCCCATCATGCGCCGCGTCATGGGCTTTCTGTCCGACCAGGCCCGCGCGCTCATCCATGCCGGCGTGTCGCGCGACCGCATCTGCATCGATCCTGGCCCGGGCTTTGGTAAGTCGGCTAACGAGGACATCGTCATCCAGCGCGAGACTGCCAAGATGGCGTCACTGGGCTATCCGCTCATGTGCGCCGTATCGCGCAAGCGCTTTGTGGGCGCCGTCTCGGGCGTGACCGAGGCCGCCGAGCGCGATGCCGCTACGTTTGGCGTGTGCCTGGGCGCCATCCAGGCCGGTGCCAACATCGTGCGCGTGCACGACGCCGCGGGCTTTGCGCAGTTCCTGAACGGCTACTGGGCGGTTGCCAAGCCGCAGCCGCGCCGCGCGTTTGTGGCCGTGGGATCCAACTTGGGGCATCGCTGCGACAACATCCGCGCCGCACGCGACATGATCGCCGAGATTCCACTTACCTGCGTGTCCAACTCCTCCAAGATCTACGAGAGCGAGCCGGCCTACGAGACGCGCCAGGACGCGTTTGCTAACGCCGTCATCGAGATCAAGACCGAGTTGGCGCCGCTGGTGCTGCTCGACGAGCTCATGAAGATCGAGGCCGAGCTGGGCCGCGACCGCTCCAAAAAGGCCAAGGCCAACGGTCCGCGCACCATCGACCTGGACCTGCTGTGGATGGACGGCGAGACCCACGGCGGCAAAAAGCTGCGCCTGCCGCATCCACTGATCGGCGAGCGCGACTTTGTGCTGGTGCCGCTTGAGGACCTGATGCACGACCCGGCGCGGTTCTTCCGCTACAACGGCGTCGAGGTCAAGGAGCCCGAGGATCGTGTGGGCCATATCGTGGGTGAATTGGGGCGTATGTAGATGATCGAGATGAACGCTGTAGTCGCTGCCACTGAGCTTGACGCGGCGCGTGACGCGGGTCGCGAGGGCGTGTCCGCGGGCTGGTGCGCGTGGAGCGTGGGCGATGCTTCGCTGACGTTTTCGCTGGTTGTGCGCCCCGATGTGAACATGCACGCCTTCCACGGCCTGCCGTTTGTGGCCGCGATGGGCATGATGGACGCGCTCGTGGGCACGGCTTCGACGCCGGGGTTGGGCCTTGCCGGTAAAGTGGGTATCCAGTGGCCGAGCGATATCGTGTGCGGTGCGCCTGCGTTTGAGACGTCGCTCGCGCGTGTTGCCGTGAACGGCGGTGCCGGTGCTGCGGGCATGTTTGCCGCGGTGACGGTTGATATTGAACGTGCGGCGCTGAGCGAGCTTGGCGTGGATATGGCCGACGAGGTGCTGGTCGAGGCATTGGCCACCGCCGTGCTGACCCGCGTGGACACCTGGGCGGTTGCCGCCAACACACCACAGGGCGCTGCCGGCCCGCTGGCTCCGGTGCTGGGCGAGTACTTTGACATGGTGCCACTGCTGGGTCGTCAGGTTGCGGCGGTGTCGCCCAGCGGCTTGCCGCTTGCGGTCGGTGTGTTTGCGGGCCTGGACATCTGGGGTCGCGCGACCATCAAGACCGATGCCGGCGAGCAGGAGTTTCCGCCCGAGGCCGTACGGATTCGCGGACTGTAACGCGAGGTGCCCGCGCTCAAAGATAGCGATGACAACGAAGCCCTCTTCGGCCTGTGCTGGGGAGGGTTTCGCCTATCTGGGGAATGGGTTGCCAGCGCCCTATTCCTCAAAACTGAAAAATTTTCGTTTTTGAGGAATAGGAAACATGCACGATATCGCTGCGCTGGGCGTATTCGAGGAGTCTCTATTCCTCAAAATTGAAACAATTTCGTTTTTGAGGAATAGGATTGGCGGCTGGTTGCTGCGACCTGGCGTTTACTCTATCCCAGCTTCTGCATGCGGCGGTAGATTTCGCAGATGCCCTTGATGGTGAGTTGGCCGTCCACCGCGTCGAAGGCATCGGTCGAATCGGCGACGATGCCGGCGAGACCGCCCGTGGCGATAACGGTGGCATCCTCGCGGCCCAGCTCGCGCTTCATGCGCGCGACCAGGCCCTCGGCCATGGCGGCAGCGCCCACCACGGCGCCGACCTTGATGCACTCTTCGGTGTCGCGACCGATGGCGTGCTCGGGCGCCTCGAGCGGCACGCTGGCGAGCTTGGCGGCACGGGCGGCAAGCGCGTCCATGGAGATGCGGATGCCCGGCGCAATCGCCCCGCCAATGTAATAGCCGTCCTCGTCGATGACGTCGATATTGGTCGCGGTGCCAAAGTCCACCACGATTGCCGGCGCGCCGTAGAAAGTCTCGGCCGCAACGGCGTTGGCGACGCGGTCGGCACCCACGGCCTGGGGGCGCGCTGCACGCAGCTTGGTCACGGCGGCAGTCTGCGGCCCAATGACGATGGCGTCTGCCGCGATGCGCTTGGCCACGGCGTGCCACTCGCGCGAGAGCTGCGGCACCACGCCGGCAAAGGCAATCGCGTCGACCGCGCCGAGCGAGAGGTCGTACATCTTAAAGAAGCCCATCAGACGCACGTGGATCTCGTCGGCGGTGTAGGAACGGTCGGTGGGCATGCGCCACGACTGCACCAGCTCGTCTCCGTCAAACAGACCCATGGCCGTCTGCGTGTTACCCATATCGATAGCGAGCAGCATGTCTACTCCCGGTGTCGGCGTAAAAGGACGCGCACCATTGTATACGCGCCGCCGGCGGCGCTCGGCTGCGATTCGTTCACGGTGATAGGGGCTGAGGGGTTTTAAATATGAAGGAATTATGCTCTACGAGATTTTCCTTGCCGCTTACCGAACTCCCGCGTAATATTCTTTCTTGCGCACATGAGGCGCCCAGACATTGCGGGGTGGAGCAGTCTGGTAGCTCGCCGGGCTCATAACCCGGAGGTCGTAGGTTCAAATCCTGCCCCCGCGACCAAGAACTTGCAGCTCGTCGGCCTAGCCGGCGAGCTTTTTTGTTATTCCGGGACCGTGTTTTTCGGTCCAATTCTCAGCCTCTCAAACAAAATCTCGATCTGTAACATCTAGACCCGATTTGGGCGGCTAGGTGTTACAGATTGAGATGTTGAGTCCCCGCCTGGACGGTTTGTCTAAATCTGTAACACGAGGGATGGATTTTGCCGAGTAACTGTTACAGATTGAGATTTTCTGCCGGGACGGTTTTGGTTTGTCTCGATCTGCTCCAATGTGCCCTGCGTCTTTATGGGTCTTGCCACGTCGTTCTTCACGTTTATGCTGCAGCAGCCGATCAACTTTGGCCACCTCTTCGCATTCTGGGCCTTTGGAATCGCGCTCGCGGTTTGCCTGGTTATGTCGGGAACGCTCGTGTGCTCGGCAATCTTTGGAAAAGAGCGCGCTATTCAGGCGCTTACGCCGCTCGATGTGCTCGGGGCGCAGCAGAACCATAAATAAGAAAAACTCGATTATCAGGGGGGCGGACGCCGTGAAGCACACCGCCCCCCCCCTGTACGTGTGGCGCCAGGGCCATGCGCTCGAAAGCGTTGCCCAAACGCATGGTTCATCCGCACAAAGCCCATGGTCGCTATGGGCAAACATCGGTGCGCCTGCACATGGCTTTGAGTCTGTTTTCGAGCGAAAGTATGGCTGTCGATACGCATGCAATTCGCATGAAGTCCGGGTTCGTCCAAGAGCCCTATAAAGGAGGATTCGCATGAAACAGTTAGAGACCGACGTCGTTGTCGTTGCCGCGGGTCTGAGTGGCCTTGCCGCAGCGGTCGCTGCAGCCGAGGCAGGCGCTCGCGTCATTGCCCTGGAGAAGGCCCCCATTACCGGTGGCGCCGCCAACATGGGCATGGGGCCTGCCGCCGCTGGCTCTCCGCTTCAGAAGGCTTCGATGATCGAGGTCACGCCTGGCGAGCTCTTCCGTCGCCATATGTTCTACACCCATTACCAGGTCGATGCTCGCCTGGTGCGCGACTACTACTTTAAGTCGGGCGATACCATCGCATGGCTGCAGGATATGGGCGTGGTGTTTAACTCCGTGCGTCCGGCGTTCCGCGCCCGCGAGCGCACGCGTGCCTATTCCGACGGCGAGTACACCTGGCATGTCGTGCAGCCCGAGGATGGCTCGGAGCCCGGTCCTCGCGCGGCGACCACGATGACCAAGCGCATGACCGAGCGTGCCCAGGACCTGGGTGTCGAGTTTATGTTTGAGTGCCCGGGCACCGGCCTTATCAAGGGCGAGGACGGCGCCATCTGCGGCGTGACCGCAAAGGACAAGGACGGCGAGGAGTACCAGATCTCGTGTAAGTCCGCGATTGTCGCCACGGGCGGTTTTGGCAACAACGCCAAGCTCATCAAGGAGAAGCTCGACTTTGAGTGGGGTAAAGACCTGTTCTCGTTTGCCATTCCGGGCATGGACGGCGACGGCATCAACATGTGCCACGAGGTCGGCGGCGGCCACACCCCGGTGACCATGGAGCTCATGTATCAGATCCCCGACAACATGAACCACTTCTATGTCGAGGGCGCATTCCGTCAGCCGTGCTACTGGTGCAACCGCCTGGGCGAGCGCTTTATGCCGGAGGACGAGATCTTCAACACCACCTTTGTCGGCAACGCCATCAACCATCTTCCCGGCAAGGTCGCCTATGCCATCTTTGATTCCCGTATGCTCAAGCACTGGAAGAAGGATGGTCCGGATATCGTCAGCCACGTTCATCCGCACGACCTGTACGACGGCTTTGAGGAGCAGTGGAACCGCGACCTGGAGGCCGGCTATCCAGCAATCTGCCAGGCCGATACGCTGGAGGAGCTTGCCGAGAAGGCGGGTATCGACGTGGAGGGTCTGCTCGCCAACGTCGACGAGTACAACGAGATGTGCGACAACGGCTGGGACGACATCTTTGAGAAAGAGCGCGAGTTTATGAAGCCGCTCGAGAAGGGCCCCTTCTATTGCTGCAAGCAGTACTGTGGCGCCTACGGCACCCTGGGCGGCGTGCTCATTAACCACAAGATGGAGGTCATGACCGACGACTATGAGGTCATCCCCGGCCTGTACTGCGTTGGCACCGACGCCTGCACCATCTATGGCGACTCCTATAACTACTGCATCCCGGGTAACACCATGGGCTTCTGCCTTAACTCGGGTCGCATCGCCGGCGAAAACGCCGCCGCAGCCCTCTTTGAGGATGCGGGCGACGAGGAGTGGTCGTAACACCGCAGCTGTTCGCGCCTGCAGACACCCACGCGTTGGGTGCGGGCGGGGATTTGCCCTACAAGCGAGGCGCTCGGGATCGCTTTGATCCCGGGCGCCTTTCTGGACAAGAGCGACGTTTTGAGGGGAACGAATGAAGCTAACGATTAATGGAGCCGAGGTCGAGGCACGCGAAGGGCAAAATGTCCTGGAAGCCGCGCTCGATGCCGGTATCTATATTCCGCATCTGTGTAAACATCCCGATCTTGAGGCCGTCGGCGGATGCCGTCTGTGCATGGTCGAGATCGAAGGCCAAGATGAGCCGGTGTGTGCCTGCAAGACGCAGGTTGCCGAGGGAATGGTCGTCAACACGACAGGCGAGCAGGCCGAGCGCGTGCGCAAGCTGGCAATGGAGCTTATCTTGGCCACGCATCCCGCCGATTGCACCGGCTGCCCCAAGTACGGCAAGTGCGAGCTGCAGTCTATGCATCAGTACCTGGGAGTTTCGCCTGCGCGCTGGCGCACCAAGAGCCGTCCGGTCGCCACGGACGAATCGAACCCGCTGATCACCCATATGTTCACCCGCTGCATTCGGTGCGGTCGCTGCGTGCGCGCGTGCCGCGAGCTGCGCGGCGCCGGCGTCTTGGACTACCAGCGCACCGAGGACGGCATTCGCATTGGTACGGACGGCAGCGTGAGTCTGCAAGAGGCCGGATGCCGTTTTTGCGGTGCCTGTATCGAAGTGTGTCCCACGGGCTCGATCGTCGACACGCTCGATATGTTCGATGAGAACAAGTCCTATGCCGACAACGTGGTCCCCTGTCGCTCGGGCTGTCCCGCCCACGTGGATATCCCACGCTACCTGCGTCACATCCGTAACGGCGAGTACACCCGAGCCGCCGCGGTGGTGCGCGAGAAGGTCCCGTTCCCCGAGAGCCTGGGCGACATTTGCGTCCATAGCTGCCAGGATGCCTGCAAGCGCAACGAGCTCAACGGCACGCCGGTTTCGGTTTGCCGTCTTAAGCGCGCCGCGGCCGTGCGCGATGCGGGCGACTGGAAGGCCAACGTGCGCCATGAGCCGCTGAGCGGCAAGAGCGTCGCCGTTGTGGGTGCCGGTCCCGCCGGCTTGACCGCCGCACTCTATTGCGCCGAGAAGGGCCACAAGGTCGTGGTGTTCGAGGCCAACGAGAAGGTCGGCGGCCAGATGCGCTACGGCATTCCGGCGTATCGCCTGCCCGATGCCACGGTCGATGCCGAGGTTGCGACGATTTTAGAGATTGCCCAGGGTGATGACGCCGAGCCGCGCATTGAGCTGCGCTGTGGCGAGCGAATCGCCGAGCCCCAGGCGCTTTTGGAGCAGGGCTTCGATGCCGCGCTGGTTGCGGTGGGCACGCATGACGGAACGGTGCTTCCCATGCCCGGCCACGACCTCGAAGGCGTGCTGTGTAACACCGATTATCTGAAGGCCGCCCGTATGGGCAGCGCCCCGGACCTGACGGGCAAGCGCGTCGTGGTGCTTGGCGGCGGCAACGTGGCGTACGACTGCGCCCGCACTGCCGTGCGTCTGGGTGCCGCCTCGGTCGATGTCGCCTGCCTTGAGGCCCAAGACGCGATGACCTCGACGCCCGAGGAGCGTGCCGAGGCCGCCGAGGAAGGCGTGGTCCTGCACGATGCCTATGCCTTTACCAGCATTAACGAGACCGAGGACGGTTCGGGCAAGGTCGGTTCCATGACGATCCACAAGATCGAGCGGTTCTACTTTGACGAGAACCACCGCGCCGTCACCGAACTGCTCGACGGCGGCGAGAAGACCATCGATGCCGACTGCGTGATCTTTGCCGTGGGTCAAAAGCCCGAGGGCACGGCCCAGATGGGCCTTGAGCTTACGCACGGCCCGTATATCGTGGCCGATACCGAAGGCAAGACGAGCGTTGAAGGCATCTGGTCGGCGGGCGACTGCGTGACGGGTACCAAATCGGTGATCGCGGCAATCGCTGCAGGTCGCACGTGCGCCTCGGCCATCGACCGCGCTTTGGGTGGCGATGGCAACATCGACGAGGAGCTGACCGAGCATGATGCTCCCGAGCAGTGGATTGGCCGCGTCCCCGAGGGCTTCTACGACGATGCCGTGCAGCCCGAGTTTGTCGATGCCCAGACGCGTAAGGATAACTTCGATACGTTTGAGTGCCCCTATACCGACCATGAGGCTACGTGCGAGGCGAGCCGCTGCTTGCAGTGCGATTTGCGCCTAACGATCAGTACGCCGCGCCTGTGGAACGAATACTAGGAAAGGAGCGATAACCCATGACGATCATCAACTTTATGCCTGCGCATAAGCAGGCCCCCGTCGCGCTCTGGCTCCTTAAGAAGGACGTGGCGGCCGCTGCGGAAAAAATTGCAGGGGCCGGTGCCCAGGCGGTTTTGGTACCGGCAGGCGATGAGGTCTCTGCCGCGCTCGCGGATGCGTTGGGCGAGTCCTGCCGCGTGATCGAGTGCGACCCGAGCCTGGGCTTTGTCTATGCCAACGGTTCGGCCGCGGCCAAGATGCTCGACGGCGAAAAGCCTCTCCCATCTTGCTGCGAGGGCGATGGCGCCGACCGCTGCCTGAGCGGATCAGAGTTACTTGCCGCCGAAGGCAAGCGCTGGGTGTGGATTGACGGGGCCGAGGAGCCCGTTGAGGTCGACCGTGTCGTGAGTGCGGAATCCCTGGTTGCCGCGGCGGGCGCCGACGACGCTAAAGCGGTGGGGATTGGCTATCCCAGCGGTCTGCTGCTGAGGCCCGATGACACCTCAAAGATTGAGCTATGCAGCGACTACGTGCGCGTCTACACCGCCAAAAACTGCATGGCAAAGGCGCTTTTGGACATTTGCACGCTCTATCGTCACGAGAGCTGCGGACGCTGTGTCTTTGGCTACGAGGGCTCGCATCAGATTGCAACGATTCTTGCCGATATCTGCCGCAAGAAGGGCAAGCCGGGTGACTTGGCGCTCCTTCGTGACCTTTGCCCCGTGATGCAGGCGCAGTGCCTGTGCGAGCAGGGTCGCGTGCTGGCGCGCACGGTGCAGTCGTTCCTCGACCTGTTCGAGGGCGAGATTATGCAGCACACCACCAAGAAGGTCTGTGCCGCCGGGGAATGCCAGGCATTCTTGACCTTCCATATCCTCGCCTCCAAATGCCAGGCATGCAACAAGTGTGTCGATTCGGACGTTTGCGAGGAGGACGCGATTCTGGGAAGGCCGCGGTTCATCCACGTGATCGACCAAAAGGCTTGCACCCAGTGCGGTGCCTGCCTGGATATCTGCGACAACGGCGCGATCGTCACGGCTGGGGCCGTCAAGCCCAAGTGCCCGCCCAAACCCATTCCCTTTAAGCGCAAATAAGAGCGCCGACCCCTTCCGTTTTGTCCCTTGTAGGCATGCGGGAGGGGCCTTTGTTTATCTGCACGAGGTATTCCGCAAATACCGAGCGGGCCTTGGTTGCCTGGACGGTGCGCATGTTTTACGTCTGCCGTACGCTTTTTGCGAAGTACACACGGGCAGAATCCGTGTCCAAAATGCTCTGGAGAGGAGCGACCATGTCGTTTAAAGTGATGGCGATTTGTGCCGGCAGGCACGGTGGCAACGGCGAGGCTTTGGCCAAAGAGGCCCTTTGCGCGGTGCGCGAGGCTGGCGGCGAGGTCGAGCTGATCAATTTGTTTGACTATAACATCTTGCCCTGCACCGGTTGCGAGGGCTGCACCATGCAGATGGGAAAGATGGGCGCCGGCCTGCAAAAGGAATATCACGGCTGCGTCCTTAAAAACAAAGACGATGTAGATGCGATTATTCGCGAGCTGCAAACCTGCCAGGGCGTGATCTTCTCGGTCCCGACCTATGACCTTACGCCTAGTTCGGTGTACACCCGCTTTGCCCAGCGCTTCTTGGCATACGAGCTTTCGTTCTTGCTTGCCATCGGTGCCGTAAAGGAGAATCCGCATACCGTTGCCGGCCTTATTTCCGTCGGCGGCTCCATGCACGATTGGCAGTCCCTGGCACTGGAGAGCCTGCAGGCGACTATGTTTACCATGTCGATGACTGTCGTCGATCGCTATATGGCGCAGCGCGACGGCCGCCCGGGCAATGCTTTTGTGTGGGGAGACGACGTGGAGTGGGGCGGACAGATCGCCCGCGCCCACAAGATGGGCGAGAACATCGTCAAGGCCATTCGCACGCCTGTTGACGAGCGCTGCTGGCTGGGCGATCCGGATGACGGCGTGTGTCCCAACTGCCACAGCTCCCTGGTGTACCCCGGCGACAAGCATTGGGATGGGGTCGAGTTTCCCTGGGAGTGTGCGGTCTGCGGCGCGGGCGGCGATATCGTAACCGACGAGCGCACCGGTCGCCCCAAGCTCAAGATTGCCGAGAACGGCCTGATTCGCGACCGCAACGACGACCACGCGCGCGCCGAGCACCTCAACGAGATCAACAAGACCCGCGACGAGTTCTTCGCCCATATGGACGAAGTAAAGCCGCTCATGGAAAAGTACGCCAAGATGACGTTCCCCACGCTGGAGATTAAGCGCGACTAGTTTTGCCCAAGCCCCGCCCGGCCTACTTGCGGCAGTGCAGGTCGGCGCTGGTGCGGGGCTTAATCCTCGGCTCAAGAAAGCCAAGGTAGATTAGGGTGCGAATCGAGAGGTGGAACAAAAAGAGGTCCTCTCCCGATGCCAAGTCGTTACCGGTGATTTCCTTTATGCGGTTAATGCGATAGAGCAGCGTGTTTTTGTGAAGCGACAAGATCGCGGCGGTGCGCGCCGTGTTACAGCTGTGCTGCATAAAGGCAAAGAGCGTCTCGACCAACTCGGAATCGTGCGACTGGTCGTGTTTCCAAAGTGCCCAGATTGCCGGATGGCAGTAGTTTATAAGGTTGATGTGGTCGTTGCAGATGTCGAGCATTTCCATGTAGGTGTATTCGCAATAGCGATACACATGGGTGTCTTCGAGGATTTTGGTAAAGGTCGAGCCGTATCGAATGGCGGCGCGTGCCTGATTGAGGTGCGAACGCACATCGGTTGCCTGGGAAAACTCGTTGCTGATGCCAATGAACAAATTGTTCGTGGCAGCAACGCGGGCAAGGATCGCCTCATCGTTGGCGGGTAGCTGCGTGGAGGGCGGACGGCTTACCAGCGCCACGAGCTCACCTTCGTACATGGTGATAAGGCTATGGTGCAGTAGCGGCTGCAATTGTCCTCGGATGCTCTCCGCCTCACGCGCCTCGAGCTGGGAATCTTTTTTGAGCAGGCATACAACGTAGAGGGCGGGAAGCGGCGCAAAGCCGACGAGCTGCATTTTGCGTGTGCAGGTGATGGGGTTGGGGATTTCGTCGTCCAGGAGGCGCGAGAGAAAATATGGCCCCTGTTGCGGGCCGCCCAACGAAAGAAAGCCGCCTTTCTGCAGTTCTTGCGCGAGCAGTCGGACAAAGAACTCAAAGACCTCGCGATCGCTATCGCCAAAGGCGTGATTGCGTTCGATCATCATTGCCCGGCCCAGACACGTGCCGTGCACCTTGATCGCATCGGTCATGGTGTTGAGGCGGAACATGTCGTTATAGCGTGTAAGCGGGCCTGTCGAGCGGGCAATCTCCTCGTCTAAGCCGCATTTGATGATGTATCGCACGGCTTCGTCCTGCAGCATGTCACCTTCGGAGAGCTCGGCGCGGGTGATGGCTGCAAAGGGGGAGTCGTCGTCATCGTCGAGCTCAAAGCCGCCGCGGGCGGCATAGCGGTACACGGGATCGACGACGAGCACCGGGTTGTCCATAGCGGCAGAGGCTGTTTGCGTGAGGCTCTTGAGCCCCGCGTCGCTCAAAAGCGCCTCGAGCAGCGCTTGCTTTGCGGTAGACGTATCGGTGGTACTCGGTTGCATGGGTGTCCCTTCTGCCGCGTCTTCGCCGTAGTCGACGCGTGACCAAATTATTATCGCAGGCTGTGCAGTATTAGGTTGTTTAAAAAGGTGAGTGTGGCGGTCGTTTCCTCGAACGGGGCGGCGCTGTTGTTGGAGAATGTCTCGATCTGTAACAGTAAGACCCGGTTTTGCTGAGTAACTGTTACAGATCGAGACAAACCGACGGGCCGCCCCGCCCCATCCACCTGCCGCTACCTGCTGTCCGCCGATTTCCGTTGCGCTGTTGTATTCCCATGCCATATCCTCTAGACAACTACGCGGCAACATCGCCGCCGCGCCTACAAGAGAGGATTGTCCATGACCGCACCTGCATCCAAGCTGCTCCAGCCCATTACGGTTGGCCCCCTTGAGCTCAAAAACCGCATTATGTTCCCGCCGCTTACCACCGGCTATGAGGAGCGCGACGGCTCCATCGGCGAGCGCAGCCTGGCCTTTTACGAGCGTCTGGCCCGTGGCGGCGTGAGCTACATCGTCATCGGCGACGTTGCTCCCGTTATGACCGCAAGCCCCACGCCCAAGCTGGCGACCGACGCCCAGATCCCCACGTTTAAGGCGCTGGCCGACGCCGTTCACAAGCACGGCGCCAAGGTCGCGCTGCAGCTGTTCCACCCCGAGTACGACGTGCCCGGTGTCGGCCGCATGGTCATGGGTTCCATGGCCGCCGCCAAGGCCGCGCAGGAGGCCAAGGCCGCCGGCGACGAGGAGACCTTTGCCGCCAAGATGGCCGAGTCCAACGAGATCCGCAAGCAGGCCTACGCCAAGTTGCACCACGATATGCAGCACTTTGTGAACGAGGCGAGCGTAGAGCAGCTCACCCAGATCAAGGAGGCCATCGCCGCCTCGGCCGCCCGCGCGCAGCAGGCCGGCATTGACGCCATCGAGGTCCACGGCGACCGCTTGGTGGGTTCGCTATGTTCGGCCATCCTCAACAAGCGTACCGACGAGTACGGCGGTTCGTTCGAGAACCGCGTTCGCTATGCGCTCGAGGTCGTCGCCGCCATTAAGGAAGCCGCGCCGCAGCTGATGGTGGAGTACAAGCTCCCCGTGATCATGGAGAACCCCGACGGCACGCCGCGCGGCAAGGGTGGCCTGCAGCCCGACGAGGCCTGCGAGTTCGCCAAGCTGCTCGAGGGCGCGGGCATCGACATGATCCAGGTCGCGCAGGCCAACCACACCGGCAACATGGGCGACACCATTCCGCCCATGGGTGCCATGCCCTACAACTGGACGCTGCCGGTGGCCGAGCGCGTCAAGGCCCTGGTCTCCGTGCCGGTGGCCACCGTCGGCCGTGTTGTTTCGGTCGAGGCCGGCGAGAAGATTCTTGAGGACGGCGCGGCCGACATTATCGCCTATGGCCGCTCGCTCATGTGCGACCCCGACATTGCGCTGAAGGCCGCGACCGGCGAGCCCATCCGCGAGTGCCTCAACTGCAACAAGGGCTGCGTCGATGCGATTCAAAACCGCAAGTACATCTCGTGCGTGCTCAACGCCGAGAACGGCGACGAGGCGACCATCGCCATTAAGCCGGGCGAGGGCGACAAGAAGATCGCCGTGGTGGGCGGCGGTATTGCCGGCCTGGAGGCCGCACGCGTGGCGGCCAAGCGCGGCTACGACGTGACCGTCTATGAGGCGAGCGATCACTTGGGCGGCCAGATTGTGCTGGCGGCCGCGCCTCCGCGCAAGGATGAGATTATGCGCTCGGTCGAGTATTACGAGAAGATTCTGCCCGGCCTGGGCGTGAAGGTCGAGCTCAACCATGCCGCTACGGCCGAGGATCTCAACGCCGCCGACGCCGCGATTGTGGCTGTGGGCGCGCACGACGTGGTCATCCCCGTTCCGGGTGCCGACTCGGACAAGGTCGTTTCGAGCTGGGACGTGCTGGCCGGCAAGGTGGAGCTTACGGGCCGCGTCGCCGTCATTGGCGGTGGCCTGGTGGGCACCGAGACTGCCGAGTACCTGCTGCAGCACGGCTGCGAGGTGGCGATTGTGGAGATGCTCGACAAGATTGCCGCGGGCGAGTCCGAGACCATTCTGCCGCTGATTATGAGCGACTTTGCCGAGCACAACGTGGAGCAGCACGTGAAGACCCGCCTGACCGCCATTACCGACGAGGGCGTGGAGGCCATTCGCACCACTGAGGACGGCGCCGAGGAGCCGGTGAAAATCGCCTGCGATTACGTGGTGATGGCCGTGGGCTCCAAGGCCAACGCGTTTGACCTTGATGGCGTGACGGTGCCCGTGACCTGTGTGGGCGACTGCTCGGGCGAGCGCACCGCCGACATCGCGAGCGCCATCCGCACGGCGTATCACGCGGCCAACGAGCTGTAGTTGAACATCGCGGCCAGGCGGGGCGGTAGCACGGATCCGCCTCGCCCGACTGCGTCCCATCGGGTGTCAACCGGGGCGGGGTCTGCAAGCGCAGCAGGTCCCGCCCTTCTTGTTTTGCTCCAGTGGATGGCAATGCGCGCTAATCATGAGGAGTGAGGACGTCTACTGCCTTGCAGACCGCTCAAAATTATTAGGCGGGGGGGGGTTAATAATTATATCCTCTATACCAAAGGACATAAAGAGATGCCAATTTTGTTGGCAAGCGAATGACGATTGGCTGCGAGCTAGCTACCAGCGTAAATAATCGATAAAGAAATGTCGTAAATTGATGCCAAATGCCCAGATGCCACCGTTGCAATTTTCAGTTAACTGTTACGCGCGAACAGCAAAATGCTACTATCTAACAAGCACGTAAGAAAGCAGATTAACGGTTAAGGCTAAGAAGTGGCAGGTATGTCGGAAGCAACAAGGACTCGCACGCATGCGCCCGAGGTTAGGCAGCGCGCCGTCGAGATCCTCCAAGAGGGGGTTGGTCACCGCGCCCTCGCCGCAAAGCTTGGCATTCCCCAGGCCACGGCTCGTCAGTGGGCCCGCGCATATGACGTGGGCGGTGCCGATGCCGTGCTCAACGCGGGCGCTCGTCATCACACCTATTCGTACGAAGTAAAGCTCGCCGTGGTTAAGGACCGTCTGGAAAACGGCCTGACGGTTCGCGAGACCATGATCAAGTATGGGATTCCCAGCGAGTCTTCAGTCAAGGCTTGGTGCCGCCAGTATCGCGAGAGCGGCGAGTCCGCGCTGGTCGATAAGCCGCGCGGTCGCAAGCCGCGCGTTAAAAAGGCGGAATAGCGAACGGGATGGTGCGCCCACAGGGGCGCATTTTTCTTGCCGTGCCAACTTTTCGGACTGCCGCGAGCCTATCGGGACATCTTCCAACGTGGCCAATAAACCGCGCACAGTGGCCCGCGCGCCTGCCGCTGCGGTAAGGGAGCGTCACCCCTCTACTCCAATGCGGACAGACTCCTTACCCCGTACGCCTAAAACTCCCCAGTTGACCGAAAACCCGCCGCTGCTACTCCTCAATTGAGCTATAACGTTAAACAATTGCAGCGTTTTTGCATGGGGGAGTGATGGTATGACGCTACTGTATTTCCTTACCCTGTTTCCGCTGGTACCGGCGCTGGGCATGCTGCTCGCGCGCGGTGACCGCGCCCGCGATGCGGTGGGGCTCATAGGTTCCGGCATCATTATGGCGGTGACAGTTGTAGTCGCCGTCATGTTTTTTGGCACGGGTCCGCAGAGCTTTGAGGTTGCCCCCGGCACCTCGCATGTGCTCTCCATCATCAGCTCCGCTATCGATGTCATCCTGTGCGCCGTCATCCTGTACAACGCGTACAAATATAGGAACGTGCTTACCACAGTGCTCGGCATAGTCCAGCTGGTGGGGTCGCTCGCCTTTGCGACCATGACGCTGCCCGCGGCCGAAGCCGTCACCGCAACGCCGCTCTACCTAGACTACATGAGCGTAATCATGGTGCTCGCCGTCGGCATTGTCGGCAGCCTTATCTGCGTGTATGCCCTGGGCTACATGAAGGACTTCCAGGCCCATGACGAGCACGAGGCCGCACTGCACGGGCAGGCCGCGCCCGACCGTCGCCCGCAGTTCCTGGCGCTTATGTTCCTGTTCCTTTCGGCCATGTTCGTCATCGTGACGAGCGACAACCTCGAGTGGCTGTTCTGCGGCTGGGAAATCACCACCGTGTGCTCGTTTCTTATGATTGGCTACACGCGCACGCCCGAGGCCATTAAAAACGCTTTTATCCAGATCATCCTCAACATGCTGGGCGGCGTCGCGTTTTTGGCCGGACTCATGTTCTTGCACGTTAACGGCATGTCGCTGACCATTTCGGGCATGATCGAGCTTTCCGGCGCCGGAACCGCGCAATCCGCGCTGCTGGTGATGCCGGTCGTTCTGCTGTCGCTCGCCGCACTCACCAAGGCCGCACAGATGCCGTTCCACACTTGGCTGTTGGGTGCCATGGTTGCCCCCACGCCCACGAGCGCCCTGCTGCACTCGTCCACCATGGTCAAAGCCGGCGTGTTCCTGATGGTCAAGCTCAGCCCGCTCTATGCCATCTATCCCGTGACCGGCTTTATGGTCACGAGCGTGGGCGCCATCACGTTTTTGCTCGCTGCCCTCATGGCCATCTCGCAGAGCAACGCCAAACGCGTGCTTGCGTACTCCACCATTTCCAACTTGGGCCTTATCAGCGCCTGCCTAGGCGTCGGCGCGCCCGAGGCCGTGTGGGCCGCGATCTTCCTGATCCTGTTCCATACGGTGGCAAAGTCGCTGCTGTTCCTGTGCGTGGGCACGGCCGAGCATCATATCGGCAGCCGCAATATCGAGGACATGGACGGCATGTTCAGCCGCATGCCGCACCTGACGCGCCTGATGATGCTGGGCATTATGGGCATGTTCGTGGCCCCGTTTGGCATGCTCGTGTCCAAGTGGGGCGCCCTGGTGGCGTTTGCCCAGACCGGCAACGTGCTCATGATCATGGTGCTTGCCTTTGGCTCGGCCGCGACGTTCTTCTTCTGGGGCAAGTGGCTTGCCAAGCTTTCGGGCGTCGACCCCACGGCTCAAAACGTTGAGGTCAATGTCCATAAGACCGAATGGATGGCGCTCAACACCATCGCCGCGCTGCTGATTCTGTGCTGCGTGGCGTTTCCGGTTATCTCGAGCGGTCTGGTGTCGCCTTACTTGGCCATGGTGTTTGGCCGCGTGCCGTACGTTATTGGCAAGGACTCCATGTATCTGATGGTGGTTATCGTGGCGTTTATCGCCGTGGTGCTGCTGACTTCATTCCGCGTGAGCAACAAACCGCACGTAAACGTATATCTTTCGGGCGTGGGAACCGACAATTACCGCCATTTCCGCGGCTCGATGGGACACGAGGTGAAGGCCGAAAAGCGCAATTGGTACTCGGAGGACGCCCTTGGCGAGAAGCGTATTGGCCCCGTGGGTAGCGTCGTGTGCTGCAGCATTATCTTGTTTGCGCTGCTGTGTTGCGCGTGGATTGGGCCCGAGAGACTTGCCATGAGTGCGCCCTCGGTGCTGCGCGGTAAGTATTTTGAAGGTTCGGGTGTCGTGGGCATATTTATTGGTACCGTGGCGTTTGCCTTGATTGCGCCTTTGGTTGGTGGCCTGATCGACGGCGTTGACCGCAAGCTTTCGGCTCGCATGCAGGGCCGTGTGGGCCCGCGCCTGCTGCAACCGTTCTACGACGTTGCCAAGCTGCTACGCAAGGCCCCCGCCAGCGTAAACACCATGGACGATACCTACATGGCGTGCGCGCTCATCTTTACCGTCGTGGGCGGCGGCATCTTTGTGTCGGGCTCCAATACGCTGTTGTGCGCTTTTATGGTGACGCTCGCCGCGATCTTTGTGGTGCTGGCGTCCGCCTCGACGCAAAGCCCGTTTGCCCAGGTTGGCGCCGACCGCGAGCTGCTGCAGGTCATGAGTTACGAGCCCGCCGTTCTGCTGATGAGTGTGGGCCTGTATCTTGCCACCGACAGCTTTGATTCCATTGCCGTGACGGGGCAGTCGGCCCCCATCATCGTGTACAGCGCCCCCATTTTCCTGGCGCTGCTTGCGGTGCTTACCATCAAGCTGCGCAAGTCGCCGTTTGACCTTTCGTACTCGCATCACGCGCATCAGGAGATTGTCCAGGGCGTCGCCACCGAGATGAGCGGCGGCACGCTGGCCAAGATGACCCTTATGCACTGGTGCGAGACCGTGCTGTTTTTGATGTGGGTGGGCATGTTCTTTGTTTGGGACAACCCCGTGAGCTGGGTCGTAGCCCTGGTCGTGATGGTCGCGACGTACTTTGTCGAGGTGCTGATCGACAACACCTTCGCGCGCAGCACCTGGCGCAGCTGCTTTAAGCTCGGATGGGGCGTGGCGCTGGTGTTTGGCCTGCTCAACCTTATGCCCATCCTCGTCGACGTGTTTATTTAGGAGGCGGCATCCATGGATCATAAAATGTCGCGCTCGCCGTGGGTTATTCATTACGACGGTTCGAGCTGCAACGGATGCGATATCGAGGTGCTGGCCTCGCTCACGCCGCTGTTCGATGCGGAGCGCTTTGGCGTGGTCAACACCGGCAACCCCAAGCATGCGGACATCTTTTTGGTGACGGGCTCGGTCAACGCTCAGAACTTGCCTGTCGTGCGCCAGATTTACAACCAGATGCTCGAGCCCAAGTGCGTGGTGGCCTGCGGCATCTGCGCGTGCTCGGGCGGCGTGTTCCGCGATGCCTACAACGTGATCGGCGGCGTGGACCGCGCGATTCCCGTGGACGTGTACGCGCCCGGATGCGCCATTCGCCCCGAGACCGTGATCGATGCCATCGTGGAGGCGTGCGGCATCCTGGACCAGAAGGAGGCCGTGATGCGCGCCGGCGGCGATCCGCTTACCGTGGGCGGTGCCGCTACTTGGGACGGTGGCGTTGAGTTGGGCGAGGACGGGTTTGTGGCTGCTGCGGGTGCCGGGACTGACGGTGCCGGTGATGGCGTCGAGGCCGATTTGTCCGTCGGGAAGTCCGCCGCACCCGCCGCTGCAAAGGAGGCCGAGTAATGCAAAAGGCTATCTATATCACCGTCGGGATTGACGAGCTCCTGCCGCATGTCCAGGTGCTCAAGGGCGTCGGCGCGCGCTTTATGCAGATGCACGCCGAGCGCTGTGTGGACGACGGATCGTATCGCCTGGTCTATACGTTTATCAACGTTCGTGCTGCTCAGGAGCATATTGCGCAGGACGGCAGCTATGCGATCGAGAACCTGGTGGTTGAGGGAATTGATCAGTACCAGGAGATTCCGTCCATCAGCTCGTACTATCCGGCGGTATTCCCGTTTGAAAACGAAGCGCACGACCTATTCGGTCTTGCCATCACCGATATGCAGATCGACTTTAAGGGCTTTTTCTACCAGGTCTCGACTGCCGAGCCCATGAGCGTTATCACGCCCGAGGTGAAGGCTGCGCGAGAGAAAGCCATGAAGGTCCGTGCCGCTGCCGAGGCCAAGGCGCGCAAGGCCGCGGCCGAGAAGGCTGCCGCCACCACGGCCGCCGCGGGGAAGGGCGCTGTGGGCGCTGGCGATGCTGCGGGTGCTGCTGTCGCTCAGCCCGCTGCGGCTACCGGCTCCGATGCTCAGCACGATGAGGCTGCTGCGAAGGCCGCGCTCAAGGCTGCCGAGATGGAGGCAAAGCTCGCCGCCATGGATCCCGAGAAAGTGGCCAAGGTCCGTGCGGCGCTTGCCGCCAAGGCCGCCCGCGATAAGCAGAAAAAGGAGGCGTAAGGTCCATGGCACATCGCTCCGTTATTCCGTTTGGCCCGCAGCACCCAGTGCTGCCCGAGCCGCTTCATCTGGACCTGGTGATCGATGACGACCGCGTCATTGAGGCAATTCCGCAGATCGGCTTTGTGCACCGCGGACTCGAGAAGCTCACCGAAAAGCGCGATATGCATCAGTTTGGCTACATCGCCGAGCGCATCTGCGGCATCTGCGCCGTGGGCCACAGTTGCGGCTATGCCAGCGCCTGCGAGCGCATGCTCGACATCGAGGTGCCCGGCCGCGTGCAGTATATCCGCACCATTTTGCACGAGCTTTCGCGCATTCATTCGCACCTGCTGTGGCTGGGCCTGCTTGCCGACGCCTTTGGCTTTGAGGCGCTGTTCTATCGTTCGTGGACGCTGCGCGAGCAGATTCTCAAGATCTTTGAGAGCACTTGCGGCGGCCGCGTGATTTTGTCGATCAACGAAATCGGCGGCCTTAAACACGACATTGAGGACTCCGAGCTGGCGGGCATTGTCCAGGCGCTCGATGCCATGCGCCCCGACTACGAGGCCCTGGTGCATACGTTTTTGGACGACAATAGCTGCGGCGAGCGCCTGCATGGCGTGGGCGTGATCAGCAAGAAGGACGCGCTGGAGCTTTCGATGGTCGGCCCGTTCGGTCGCGCTTCGGGCGTGGATTACGACGTGCGCATGTTTGGCGACGGTGCCTATGCGGATCTGGCTGCGTTTGAGCCCATCGTTGCCATCGACGGCGACTGCTATGCCCGCTGCCAGGTGCGTTGCGCCGAGGTCACCCAGGCCATGGACATCATCAAGGAGCTTGTGGGCAAGATTCCACACGACGGTATCGGCGGGCGCACCAAGCTCACGCCGGGCGACGGCGCGCGCGGCGAGGTTGTGATTGAGCAGCCGCGCGGCGAGGCGTATTACTATGTGCGCGGCAACGGCACCAAGAACCTGGACCGTTTCCGCGTGCGCACGCCGACGTCGCAAAATCTGGCGGGTCTGACGCATGCGCTGCAGGGCGTGCTCATTGCCAACGTGCCCATGATTATCCTGACCATCGACCCCTGCATTAGCTGCACGGAAAGGTAGGCGCGGCATGAGTTTGCTGACATTTGCCAAGACGGCCTTGGGTTCTATGGTCAAGCAGCCGGTAACGGTGTGCTATCCGCAGGAGGGGCTGACGGCACCCGAGCGCTTGCGCGGGCATATCGTCAATGACATGGATGTGTGCATCTGCTGCGGCATGTGCGCTCGGCGTTGTCCGGCGGGCGCGCTCGCGGTCGATCGCAAGGGCGGTACCTGGTCGATTGACCCGTACGCCTGCGTGGTGTGCGGCGAGTGCATTGAAAGCTGCCCCAAGCACTGCCTGACTATGGACACCGCCCGTACTCCGGTTGCGGCGGATAAGACTCCCACGGTAGAAACCAAGCCGGAATAGCGCGAAAACGGGGCCGGTGGGGCAAAATTGCCCCACCGGCCCCGCGCGTGAACGCGTGTGCGGGCCGCCACGCGACCCGTCCAGCCCGAAAATGACCCGTCTGCCATGAAATGGGCCCATCTACTACGTTTAAGCCGCTACCCTCAACCATGGCAAGTAATGCGAAATAAAAACCGCAGGTAGAACGCCTGCGATTTTTCATGAAAAGCGGGTATGGTCGGGGATATTGAGTCAAACGTAGTAGATGGGCCGATTTCGTGGTGGGCGCTGTCAGCCGGTTTCCGCGGGTGGAGGAAAATGGATCATTTTGGTCCCGCGAGGCTTGCGGAGGCACTCGTGCAGGGCCGCCCGAACAAAACTATGCCGGTTTACTACGATGAATTCGACATTCCCGACCATGACTGCATTTTTCTAAATAATGCAAGCGTTCTACCTGCGGTTTTGTAAGCGCGCAATTTGCCGTGGTCGAAGGCGGGCGATTCATCGTAGTAATCCGGCATAGTTTTGAAATGGCATTAAATCGGTGGCAGCCATTTTACTTTGCCGGGGTGGTCGGTTGTTGGGTAATTACCCTCGCAGGTAGGCGATGGCGATCTGCGTGCGGTTGCGCAGGCCCATTTTGGCTAGGATCGAGCTAATGTGGTTGCGCACGGTGCCTTCGCCCATATAGGCGGTGGCAGCGATCTCCTTGTTATCGAGGCCGCGGGCGATGAGCTCGGCGACTTCGAACTCGCGGTCGGTCAGGCTGGCAAAGGCTGCGGGCCGGCGGGGCGTGCCCGTCTTGTCGCCCATCCCGTCAAAGTCAACATCTTCGATCGCCTTGCCCTCGAGCACGCGTTTGCCATCCATGACCTGCGCCAACGCTGGCGGAATGGCGGCGACATCGGTCTTGATCAGGTAACCGCGGGCGCCCAGCTTGAGCGCCGATACAATGTACTCGTCATCCGAGAATGTCGTCAGAAACACCACGCGTGCCGCGGGGTCGTGCTCAAGGATTTCGCGCGCCGCCGAAAGCCCGTCGCGCCCCGGCATCTGAATGTCGAGCAGCGCGATATCGGGCGCGTGCTCGGCGTAGAGTGCCACCGCGTCGTTGCCGTCGGCTCCGGTGCCCACCACTTCGATCTGCGGCTGGGCGCCCAGGATAATCTTGAGCGAATCGACTACCAAGCGGTCGTCGTCGACAACTATGAGCCTCATCGGGCGTCATCTCCTTGCTGTTTGGGGACGGTGGCAAACACGCGCCAGCCGGGGGCGCCGGCGCGCAGGCCGGCGGTGAAGGTGCCGCCAAGCGCCTCGACGCGCTCGCGCATGGAGCCGAGCCCCATGCCCTCGGCGATGCCGCGACCGCCCGTCTGGGTCCCGCCCGTGCCATCGTCGGTAACGATGAGCTGGTAAAACGATGGATGCTCCAAGCATCGCACAACAACGTTTTGCGCGCGGGCGTGGCGCATGGTGTTGGAGAGCGCCTCGCGCAGGACCGCCGCAAAGCAGTTGGTGATGTTGGCGGGCGCATGCTCGGCCAAAACCTCAAGCTCAATCTGCGGGCCGCCATCTGAGCACGCGCCTTCCACGATGCACTCGAGCTGTACGGAGAGGTCGGCGGCAGTGTCATTGAGCGCGTGGACGCTGGCGCGCACAAGTTGGAGCGCCTCGTCAACGGTGTGCTTGATGTCGGCGAAATCGGCGGCAACCCTGGGCTCGTCGGCGTGCACGACGCGCAGGGCCTCGGTCTGCAGCGAGGCACGTGTAAGTTGGTGGCCAACGCTATCGTGGATCTCGCGCGCGATGCGGGCGCGTTCGGCGAGTGTCGCGAGCTCGACTTCGTAGTCCTGGCGGTCGGCAAGGTCACGGTTGCGCGCTTCGAGCGCGAGGGCTCGTTCCTGCAGCTCGTCGCGGATGCGGCGCATGCGCTGCTGCTCGCGCTCCAACTGGGCGGTACGCAGTGACAGTAGGGTGGCGGCGACTGAAAGGATGGCGGTCAGCAGGAGCGTTCGAGCGGCAAGCGCGTCGGCGCGAAGGTCCGCGACGAGTGCAAAGACAAAGGCGACGCCAATACCCAGCGCGACCCAAACGCGTTCACGGCGCACGCGCCGCGCGATGTCATAGAGGGCGAGGGGCGCAAACGGCACAAACGGCGGCACGAAGACAGCCACGATGATGTAAGCGTAGCTCGCGGCCTCGCTTGTGCGGCTCGTGCGTTCCTTCTGTGCGAGCTCGGCCAGCGAGGTGGCAATAACGCCAAGGCAAAACGCCGCGACCAGGCGAGCGTCCACAGCAAGGCCCGTGGCGGCCGCAATGCAGCACGCCAGCACGATCGATTTGTCGAAAAGCCTGTTCATACGGGTATTGTACGCGAAGCCGCGCGCGGGGGAGGCGCCGCCCGGGGCAACCGTGACATTCCTCCCGCGCGGCAAAGCGGCGTCGATCGCTCGCGCGAGCGGGGGTTTCGCCTCCGCCCCCTCGCACTCGTGACAAAGCTCACTGGTGCGCGCCGTCCGCTCCTGCGATGATGCAATCGTACCGGGCCACGACCAACAGAAGGGCCGCCTCATGACAGACATCGTCCACGTCGAAAACCTCGTCAAGCGCTACGATGACCTTATTGCGCTCGACCACTTTAACCTGAGCATCGCCCCCGGCGAGATCTTTGGCCTGCTGGGCCCCAACGGCTCGGGCAAAACCACGTCCATCAACTGTATCTTGCAGCTGCTTGCCTACGACAAAGGCACCATTGAGCTGTTCGGCGAGCCCATGACGCCCACCCGCTACGACCTTAAGCGTCGCGTCGGCGTGGTGCCACAGCAGGTGGCGGTGTTCGACGAGCTCACCGTGCGCGAAAACATCGACTATTTCTGCAGCCTCTACGTCAACGACCGCAAGCGCCGCCGCGCGCTGGTGGACGAGGCGATCGACTTTGTCGGCCTGGGCGACTTTACCAAGTTCCGCCCCGGCAAGCTCTCGGGCGGCCTGGCGCGTCGTCTCAACATTGCCTGCGGCATCGCGCACAAGCCCGAGCTCATCTTTTTTGACGAACCCACGGTGGCGGTCGACCCGCAAAGCCGCAACGCCATCCTGGAGGGCATCTGCCGCCTGCGCGACGAGGGCGCCACGGTGGTGTATACCAGCCATTACATGGAGGAAGTCGAGCAGATCTGCAGCCGCATCATGATCATGGACGGTGGGCGCGTGCTGGCGCAGGGCACTAACGACGAGCTCAAGCGCATGATTCAGATGGGCGAGAAGATTGTAATCGAGGTCGGCGAGGTTCCGAGTGCGGCGCTCGGTGCCGTCGCAAGCCTGCCGCACGTTCTGGACCTTTCGGCAACGGCGGGACAACTCACGTTTTCGTGCGAAGCGAGCCCGCACAACCTGACGGACATTCTCGATGCGCTGCGCTCGCATGACGTGCCGCTCGGCCGCATCTATTCCGAACCGCCGACCCTCAACGACGTATTCCTCGAGATCACCGGCCGCGAGCTGCGCGACTAGGGGGCGGCCATGTTCAACACCATCATCACCACGGTCAAGACGCTGCTGCGCCGGCCGAGCACGTGGGTCTGGGGCGCTCTCTTTCCTATCGCGCTTTCCACGATGTTCATGTTTATGTTTGCGAACCTCAGCTCCGACGGCACGGTCGACCCGGTGCCGGTTGCCGTCGTGGCGGACGAGGCCTGGGATGCCTCGACCTTTAAGGATGTGGCAGCTTCGCTTGCCAAGGCAGGCGACGATCAGCTGCTCGATGTGAGCGAGTACGAAGACTTGGCTGCCGCGCGCAAAGCGCTCAAGGCCGGCGAGGTCGCGGGCATCTATACGGTTGATGCCGCGGGCACGCCCAGGCTCACGCTGCTTTCGAGCTATGACAGCTCGCGTGCGTCGACGGTGCTTACCGACCGCAGCATCCTTGAGACGGTGGCAAGCTCGTATACGCAAAATGCCGAGCTCATGTCCCAGATTGCCCAAGACAACCCGGCCGCCCTTGCCGACCCGGAGGCGGTTGCGCGCGCTCTGTCGCTCGAGGGCGGAACCCGCCGCGTGAGCCTGACTCGTGCCACGCCCGATGGCACGGTCATCTACTATTACGCGCTTTTTGGCCTGGTCGCGATGATGTCTGCCGAGTTTGCCGCCTTGAGCGTCGTCGATTTGCAGCCCAATCTGTCCGGCCTCGGCGCGCGCCGCTGCGTGGGCGGTCTTTCCAAGACGGCGTCGCTGGCCGGCATTTTTGTCGGCTCGTGGCTGGTTTCCTTTGCATCGATGGCGGTTGCGATCGGCTACGTGCGCCTGGTCGTGGGCGTCGACTTTGGCGGGCGCGAGGGGTTGTGCCTGCTGGGCGGGGCTGCATCCGCGCTTGCCGCCACGGGCCTGGGGCTTTTTGTGGGCACGCTTCCCGTTAAGGGCGGCAAGGCATCCAAGTCGGGCATCCTCACGGGCTTTGCCACCACGTGCGCCCTGTTCGCCGGCCTCTACGGCGAGCCGGCGATGGCGCTTGCCGACGACGTCGCCCGCGCTTGTCCGGTCGAGTGCTGGCTCAACCCCGTCAAGCTCATCTGCGACATGTTCAATCGCCTGTATTTCTTTGAGGACCTGGGGCCCTTCGCTGTTCGCGCCGGCGCGCTCGTCCTGATGGCCCTGGTGTTTGTCGCCGCCGCTAC
>CAUCNB010000024.1:0-26307 GCA_958444075.1 uncultured Collinsella sp.
CTCGCACGGAGAGCACATTAAGTGCTCTCCGGCTCGTGCGGAACTCGCGATCGACCTTATATATTTGCCCTCCCCGGGGCTCCCGCACAACGGGACCTCAGTTGGGTTCTATCCCTTTGGCAGTCGCTTCGCTTCTGCCCTACTTTGCTGGTATGGCGGTTTGGCGTTGGAACGGTTCTTTTTCTGATATATGCTTGTTGCGGCTCTTCTTTTGGGAGGAGCCGCTTTTTTGTTGTGAGGGGGATGGCCCGTGGCTGATGGTGTAATTCAATCTGAGCTGCTTGCTGCGGATTGGAATGGCGAATGGATGCGCCTGCAGGCTGGTCGGCGGCGGGCTGATGATTCTTTTGAGTGGGATAAAAGGGCTCGGCATTTTCGGCCGCTTGAGACTGCCCCGTATGCCCGGGACTTTATGAAGCTGTTGGCGTTAAAGCCTGGTGAGTCGGTGCTGGATATGGGGTGTGGGGCTGGGTCGATTGCTATTCCGCTTGCGCAAGACGGACATCCTGTGATTGCTGCTGACTTTTCCCCTGCCATGTTGGGCACGCTTGATGCTGGCATTGAGTACTATGGGCTCGAGAATCGCATTACACCGCTTGAGCTTGCTTGGGATGATGATTGGGATTTGGTTGGACCGGTCGCGAAAGCGGTGGATGTTGCCTTTGCCAGTCGGTCGGTTACGACGACCAATCTAAAAGGTGCGCTTGCCAAGCTCGACCGTACGGCTCGTCGGCGTTGTGCTGTCACGATGGTCGCCAACTCCAGCCCGCGCTATGACCTGCACTTGATGAACGCTATCGGCGCCTCGGTTACCTGCAGCAATGGCTTTGTGTACGCCTTCAACATCCTCATTCAGATGGGTGCCCTGCCGCAGGTTACATACTTTGAATCGCCTCGTCGCGATACCTTCGATAGCCTTGAGGCAGGCGTGGCGGATTTTTCCCGTATGCTCGAGCATGGCAACGAGGATAAGATCGACCGCCTGCGCGACTATATCGCTCAGCACATGATCGAAAACCCCCATGCCGGCGAGCCGGGCTCCAAGGGCGTGCCGCAGGGGCGCTATATGCTCGACCATATCCGTAAGGTTCGCTGGGCGTTTATTGTATGGGAACCGGTCTCTGAATCCCGCTCGTAGCCCGTTCACAGCCCGCACTGCCCATCACCTCGGCATCCGCATTCTTTTTGAACTGGGCAAACGCGCTCCACACCGCGCCGTTCCTGCGCTATCGTGGGACAGCTCACGTAGATTAAGGCCCCGTCGCGGGGCGCCCCATACATAGAAAGCGAGAACCCATGGCACTGACAGGAGCACAGGTCAAGCAGCTTCGCAGCATGGCCCATCACCTCAACCCCGCTATCATCATCGGTAAGTCCGATGTCAACGAGGGCACCGTCGAGCAGACGGTCGCCTACCTGGAGAAGCACGAGCTCGTTAAGTGCTCCGTGCTCGATGGCTCCAGTCTTTCCGCCCGCGAGGCCGCCGAAGAGCTCGCTGAGCGTTGCCACGCCGAGGTCGTCCAGGTCATCGGCCGCAAGTTCTCGCTGTATCGCGAGTCCTCGCGCAAGGACATTGAGAAGATCAAGCTCGTCTAAGAGCCAATGATCCGGCGAGCGAACACATAGCAAGCTTACGGGTGCCCAAGTACTTCGGACGCCCGTTTTTTATCGCTCGACCAGCACGCGATTGAGCCGCCCCTCCACCAAGCGCTCGTATAGACGCCGCGTCTCGGGCTCGGGCACGCCATTGACCTGCTCCCTCAGATGATGCATATGCCCGCTGTACAGCTCGACGATATCGCGCCGCCGCCCCGCCGCACTGTAGACGCGCATGGCGCAGCGCACCATATCCTCACGCGCCGTCTCTTGCCGCAGCCCCGACTCCACCAGCCATACCGCCGACTGCAGGTCGTTTTCTTCTAGGGCGGCATTCGCGCCCCGAATCATGCAGTCGATATACTTCGATTCCATAATGCGTCGCATACGCAAAAAGTAGGTGGGGTTACAGCCATTGGGCACATGCAGCGGTCCGGCATAAAGTTGCTCAATCTTAAGGCACAACTCGACCAGATGGGGCCCGCGCGCACCCGTGCGATTTCCCAAAACCTCGCGGCTTATCTGGTCAAACAGCCGTACATCGGTCTTGACGTAGTCACCGTTGAGTCCGATGCATTCATTTTGGATGAGCACACACGACTTGCCATCCGGCGTCGGTCCCAAAGCCGACCGCAAGCGCGATATCGTCGAGTACAGGTTGTTGCGGGCGCTATTGAACTCGGCATGGGGCCACAACTCCATTGCCAGCGTCTCGCGGTCGACGAGCGCATCCATGCCCAGTGCAAGCCGCTCGGCAAGCGTCGCCGCCTTCTTGCGGCGCCACATTTTGCCCGTGATGGGAAACCCGTCGCGCTCGGCGCGGAACGCACCAAACATGCGAATCTCGATATGGTCGATGGTATCAACGGCTTCAACCTCGCCAGCCTGGAACAGGCGCTCGCCCTCCCCTTCCAAATCGTCGCGCAGCGAGTACCGCGACAGCTCGCGCACGGGAAGCTTCTTGCGAATCCTGGTCGCCGGCTCGCCCAGACAATGCATGGCAAGGCGCGCAAAGAGCCGATACGATGGTTCCAGAATCCCCGCGCGATTCATGGACATCCAGGCCGCGAGATCGCTATCTCGCCCCGCGCAAGCCAAATGCAGCGCCACCATCCAGGCTTCTGCACCACCAACCTGCGTCTGGCTTATATCGAGCAACTCCGCTTCCTCGCGTACCGAAACCATCGAGGTGTTACGCAGATACGCCGCGCGCTCCAGCAGCAATGCGTTATCGCGCATGTACGCAATCGACTCCTCGGCAAGTTTGAGCACTTGGACCGCACGGAACTTTGCATTAACCGGCCGTCCCTCTGCCAGCGACTGCCAGCCTTCTAGCAACAGGCCAAACAGCTGAATCTGGTTGTCGCGCATGCGCACGGCAAAACGATCGAGCTCGTTGAACGCCGCGTCGTCGGTTACCGGCAGGCCGGAAAGGAGCCGCCGTGCCGCCAACACCATGCGCACCCAGATAGCCATCGCCTTAAGCCCACGCACGTCGAGCGCCTCCCGCACCACCGTCATCTCGTCGTCGCGCTCGTCGGTTCCCGTAAACGACCCGTCAAAGAGCTCCACCAGCATGCTATCGGCCCGTATAACAATCCCCGCGATGTCGAGCTCACAGTCGTAGGCCTTGCTCGTTTTGAGCTGCTGTAGAACGCCGCCGTCATCTCCCCGCTCGGTCAGGCAGCGCTTGACCTCGATATGCGCGGACAACATATCGAGTGCGGTATGGGATGTCTCGATTTCTGGCACGGCCAGGTTCGTAGGAAGCCCAAGCCCGTTGTCCCCATAGCAAACAGCCGTCAGTGTCTGGGCCACTCTCCATGAAACAGGGTCTATTTCGCAGGCCGCCCGTTCGCCCCCGCGCTCGATGACCGATGCCATATAGCGAGCGAGCTTTGTATTGGACACGCTGACCGCTGCCAAATACACGCCGAGCGCCTCGGCAGGCGTTGGCTCTGGAGCCGGATCGTCGGCATCGATCGTACCCAGCGCTGCTCGGCAGATATCGGCCCCGTGCCCCGTCAGAGCAAGATCGACCCCATACTGCCCAGCAAGTTCAAGGACCGCTCCACGGTCCAAAAAGGCGTCCGCCAGGCCCATCGCCGCATCGCATCGGCCCGCTTTAAGCAAAATCCGGGCCGCCCTCGGAACAAGTTCGGGGCGAACCTCGGCCACCAACTTACGCAAACGCAAGCGTCCGTTATCCTCCGTGCCCAGACACGTAAAACTCCGCTCGGCGGGGTCCAAGCCAAAGATCGGGTAGTCGCGTACGAAGTAGGACTGGTCGACCATCGATAGCCTCACCCCGCAAGCCTCGAGTTCTGCGATATTGCCCTCGCCCATCAAAATCATGAGACATGCCACGCAAAACAGTGCATTATTGTCGAGCGAAGCCAGGTCGACAAGTGCCGCGCCATATACGTTGACAATCTCGTTTTCGAGCAGACCGGCTACGTCGCCTTGGCCATACAGACCCGTCTGCAATGCCGAAACGAGCTCGGGCACGCCCTGCGTGAGCTGATAAAAGTCGAGCGATGTGCTGATCGAAAACGCCGATGCCCACGCCGAATACTCATAGGCATGCACCTTGAGCATCTGCGCATTGATCTTAACCGAATCGCCCAGCCCATGAATCAGCTGACGATTTGAAGGACGGCAGGAGATAAAGACCCCTACCCCCATAGCGCGCAGGCCGCGAATCCTGTCGATGAGGTCTTCGGTATCGTGCTGATCGAGGTTTGGCACATTATCAATCGCGATAAGGGAGTGCGGTTTGTCTTTGAGTTCGTCGGTAACCACCTCGAGCTGCATAAACAACTCGCGCCCAATGGCGCGATCGGCCTCGATAATCCGCACGGGGCCTCGCGTCGGGTCGCATTTAACCTCATGGGTGTACTGCAGCAGCACCGAGGTCTTCCCAAACCCGTCGGGCGCATAAAGAACCACGATGCCGGCCTTTCGGCCCTTGGCGAGAAGCTCATTCATCAAGCGTTCGCGTCGCACCATATAGCCACCGCCCAGCGGCATCAGCTCGAGGTCGTCCATACTGCCCAAATCGTTTACCATGCCCGCTCCTCAACTCGACCGTATGGACACTGTAACCGCAAGACCATACAAGCCGCGCTATGAATAGAGCGACCTTGCGTTTTAGGTTGTCTTTTGGTACGCAAGCGGCAAGTTTTTGTACAGCGAGGGCCGATTGTTATTAATCCCCCGACTAATCGGTCTTTAAGCAGGTAAATGAGCTTGTCAGCTTGTCCCATCTAAGCGGCAGTGTAACGCAAATGAACAAGGTTCAGCTATGTCATTCAACTCGCCTAGCACCCGCTACCGTCTACGACCTTTTAGTGGCATTTTTGCATAGAATCTGGTATGGAATGAATCAAGCTGTTGGGCATCCGGCATTCGTCAAGCTTGCGGCAAGATTTTGGTCAAGCGGGCGGAAAGGGATAGCAAAAAGGCCCCCGCAAAGCGGAGGCCTTAGGCAAGGCTATGTCGAGATGCAGGATTCGCGCTACTCGCAGAGCGAAAGGGCGGCCTCGTCGGCAACGACAACGCAGTTGGTGTGCAGCTGCAGGATCGAAGCCGGGCACGCGGGCGTAACCGGACCATAGCACATGTCATGCACGGCCTGAGCCTTGGCCTCGCCGTTGGCGACGACTAGGATCATGCGGGCATACATGATGGTCTGGGTACCCATGGTGTAGGCCTGACGGGGAACATCGTCGATGCTGTCGAACAGGCGGCTGTTGGCCTGAATGGTGCTCTCGGTGAGGTCGACGCAGTGCGTGCCCTTGGAGAAGTGGTCATCGGGCTCGTTGAAACCGATGTGGCCGTTGTTGCCAATGCCGAGCAGCTGCAGATCCGGGTAACCGGCGGCGGCGACGATCTTGTCGTACTCAGAGCAGGCAGCGGCGGCGTCGGGGTTGGAACCGTCGGGCACATGCGTGTTGTTCAGGTCGATGTTGATGTGATCGAAGAAGTTCTCACGCATGAAGTAGTGATAGCTCTGGGGATCGTCGTGCGAAAGGCCGCGATACTCGTCCAGGTTGTAGGTGCTGACCTCGGCAAAGTCGACGTCGCCCTTCTCGTACCAAGCAGCGAGCTGCTTGTAGGCACCGATCGGGGTGGAGCCGGTGGCAAGACCCAGCACGCAATCGGGCTTGAGGATAACCTGCGCCGAGATGATATTGGCGGCCTTGCGGCTCATATCCTCGTAGTCTTTAGCTTTAATGATCTTCATTACGCGTCCTTTCTCGTACAAGAGAGGCAAGGCTCCCCTTACAAGCACTTGCCCGCGGCCCGCGTCGGCCGCAACCAACGTGTGCGGCCACCAGGGCGAGGTCGCGTAATGTATGTGTCTCGTGTCTAGCCGCGTCGAGGCCCCTGCCCGTCCACGGTGACCCAAAGCCGTTTAGCTTCGGACAAATCCCATCTTGCCACGGAGGGCGCCCTCTTTCAAGGGCGCCCTCCATAAACGTGTTTGAATTGTAGGCTAATGGCCACGTGCACTTGCTAGCGCTCGCGAGCAACGATGAGCTGGTCCATCTCTTCGACATGCGCACCAACGGAGCCCTTGATACTCGAGAACTCAACGGAGTTGCACACCAAGATGGGAACCGTCACATCGTAGCCCTCGGCAGCAATTGCCTCGCGATCGAACTCGATGAGCACGTCACCCTTATGGACGACATCGCCCACCTGTGCATGCACGCTAAAATGCTTGCCCTCAAGCTGAACAGTGTCCAAACCAACGTGGATGAGCACGTCTAGGCCATCGACCGTGTTGAGCGCAACGGCGTGACCCGTGGGAAAAATGGCCTCGACCTTGGCGTCTGCCGGCGCAATCACACGCGTGCCGGTAGGCTGAATCGCCACGCCCTGGCCCAAAAGGCCGGTGGCAAACGTCTGGTCGTTTACCTCGGAGAGCGGAATGACGTCGCCCGAGATGGGAGCATCCAGCGTAAGGACTCGACCACGCATACCAAAAGACCTTAGGACTTTAGTGAACATGCTCCCCCTCGGACATACCAATCAATCAAATAACCTTAACAGTTTACCACTTGGCACCCGTTTTTGACCATTAGGGAAGTTCGCGCTTGACAACCTCGACGATGTCGTCGACAACGCGCTGGGTCAGCTCGTGCGTCTCGGCCTCGGCCATCACGCGGACCAGCGGCTCGGTACCGCTCGGGCGCACCAGAATGCGGCCGCGGCCGTCAAGCTCCTTCTCGGCGGCAGCGACGGCATCCCAGATGGGCTGGCAATCGTCCAGGCCGGCCTTGTTGTCGGAATGCACGTTGACGAGTACCTGCGGGTACTTCTTCATGATGCCGGCAAGATCAGTGAGGGTACGACCGGTGCGCTTGAGCACGGCCAGCAGCTGCAGAGCCGTCACCAGGCCGTCACCGGTGGTGTTGTGCTCCAGGAAGATGATGTGGCCGGACTGTTCGCCGCCGATGACGGCGCCATCCGCGAGCATGCGCTCCAAAACGTAGCGGTCCCCCACGGCGGTCTGAACCATCTCGAAGCCCTGCTCCTTCATAGCGATGGAGAAGCCAAGGTTGCACATGACGGTCGAGACGATCTCGGAGTTGGCGAGCTTGCCGCGGGCGGCGAGGTCAGAACCGCAGATAGCCAGGATGTAGTCACCGTCGATCTCATTGCCCTCGCCGTCGACGAACAGCACGCGGTCGGCGTCGCCGTCGTGGGCCAGGCCGATATCGGCGTGGGTGCGCAGCACGAGCTCGCGCAGGGGCTCAAGGTGAGTGGAGCCGCACTCAACGTTAATGTCGGTGCCACAGTAATCGGTGTTGATGGCATGGACCGTGGCGCCCAGGCGCTGCAGCGCAGCGGGCGTGGTCTGGCAGGAAGCACCGTGGCCGCAGTCGACGGCAACAACCAGGCCATCGAGCTTAAGGCCGTCGAGCGTGCTGATGGCATGATCGACATAGGCCTTGCGGGCGTCTTTCATCTTGATAATGTGGCCCACGCCGGCACCGGTCGGCAGCGTGTCGGCAGCCATGGCCTCCTCGGACATGACCCAGGCGCTGATCTCTTCCTCGACAGCATCGGGAAGCTTCATACCCTTGCGGCTAAAGAACTTGATGCCGTTGAACTCCGGCGGATTATGCGAAGCAGAGATGACGATGCCGCCGTCGAGCTCGTTTTGGACGGTGAGCAGCGCCACGGCCGGCGTAGGGATAACGCCGCAGCAATGCGGACGGCCGCCCTCTGCCATAATGCCAGCGGTCAGAGCACTCTCGAGCATGGTACCCGAAAGACGCGTGTCGCGGCCGATGCAGATGTCCGGGCCAAGGAACTTGGTCGCCGCGCGGCCCAGGCGAAACGCGAGGTCGCACGAGAGGTCGGCATTGGCGACGCCACGGACGCCGTCGGTACCGAAGATGTTCTGGGGCATAGGATCGCTCCTTCCCTAGCAGGCGATATACAACCGCCCACCCTAGTCGAAAAAGAAAAGCGGGACCCGCCGAGGAATCGGCAGGCCCCGCTTGTACATTGTATCTCGAAAGGAGATAAAACCTTAGCGCTTGGAGAACTGGGGAGCGCGGCGGGCCTTCTTGAGGCCGTACTTCTTGCGCTCGACCACGCGAGCATCGCGCGTAAGGAAACCGGCCTTCTTGAGGTCAGCACGGTAGTCGCCAGCGTTCAGAAGAGCGCGAGCGATGCCCAGACGCAGAGCGCCGGACTGACCGGAGATGCCGCCGCCATCGCACAGAGCGATAACGTCGAACTGACCGGCGGTGTCGGTCACCTTGAAGGGAGCAAGGGCGTTCTCAACGAGCTGATGACGGCCGAAATACTGCTCGGCGTCACGCTTGTTGATGGTCACCTTGCCGGTGCCGGGGACGAGACGGACGCGGGCGACGGCGTTCTTACGACGGCCGGTACCCTGGTAGACAACGGTGTTCTCAGCCATCTTTAAGCCTCCAGCTCAATCTTCGTGGGGTTCTGGGCAGCGTGCGGATGCTCGGCACCAGCGTAGACCTTAAGCTTGGTCATCTGGGCACGGCCGAGGGTGGTCTTGGGCAGCATACCGCGAACGGCGCGCTCGATGACCTTCTCCGGGTGCTTCTCCATAGCCTGGCGGAAGCTCTCAGCCT
The DNA here is from genome assembly GCA_958444075.1 of uncultured Collinsella sp. Lineage (GTDB taxonomy): Bacteria > Actinomycetota > Coriobacteriia > Coriobacteriales > Coriobacteriaceae > Collinsella. The sequence continues at coordinate 8,724 of CAUCNB010000024.1, forward strand.
TGAGGCCGCCGTTGTAGCCGCTGTGGCGATAATAGGTCTTCGTGTCGGCCTTGTTACCGGTAAGCTGGACCTTATCGGCGTTGATGACGACAACGAAGTCGCCGCAGTCGCTGTTGGGCGTGAACTGGGGCTTGTTCTTACCGCGCAGGATCATTGCGATCTGGGTGGCAAGACGGCCCAGGACAGCACCATCGGCGTCGACGAGAACCCAGTTGCGCTGGACCTCGCCCTGCTTGGCGTAGTGAGTCGATTTCGAAATCACTTAGACTCCTCCATGTACAGTACGTGTTGTTACAGAGATTCACGGGGCTCTGCAAGTAACCCGTCCATATTACCCCGCTCGCCGTACGAGTCAACAGGTATTTTGGCTCCGACCAGAGTTTCTGCACATGTCATCCACGAGCCGTGACGTTGCAGCGCTAGCGCTCGACAAATGCCTCGATATCTCCCAGCAAGCGCTTTGCCTCCTGGCGGCCCTGGATATACAGGTCGAGAAGCTTGGCCGGATCATGCTCGACATGGCCGACCTCGACCGGCTTTTGCGGAGCGATGACCAGCGCGCGGCCCTCGCGCTCATACTTCCACAGGTGCATGCGCTGGAGGTTATAGCGGTCGTGGCGCGTCTCGATAGCCTCGAGCAGGTAGGGGTAGTCGGCATAGCGGGCGCGCGCGGCAGGCATAAACTCGTAGGGCTTTTTCTCGTACGAGCGGTCCTGCGTGACAATGACAACCGCGCGCTCGAAGCCGGCCTCCTCCAGCACATGCTCGATAGGAACCGAATCGGCTACGCCGCCGTCGACGTATTTGTGCCCGTCAATCTCGACCGGCGGCGTCACCAGCGGCAACGAGGTCGAGGCACGCACGCAATCGATATCGAGCATGGCGTTTTTGACGGGCAGGTAGGCAGCGGTGCCGAATAACATGTCCGTCGCGACAGCATACATTTCGATGGGGCTCGCGTCGAAGGTCTCGTTATCGAAGGGGTCTAGGCGATCCTGCACGTCGTTGAAAATAAAGTCGTAGCCGACGATGGAACCCGTGGACGCAAACGATGCGGCGCCCATGAAGCGGTTGTCGTTGCAGAAAGCCAGGTTGATGCGGTTGGCACGGCCGATCTGGTGCGACTTGTAGTTCACGCCGTTGAGAGCGCCGGCCGATACGCCATATACCGCCGGAATCTCGACACCGGCCTCCATGAGGACGTCGAGCACGCCCGCGGTAAACTGCCCGCGAAAACTACCGCCCTCCAGGACGAGCGCGACCTTGCCAGCATTTTTCGCCTTATCTTCTATAGTCATGATGACCTCCTACCGTTGCGTTTTGGCTTTCTTCTACCCAGTTTTGCAGAGGAGAGCGCGCAGGTTTTGGAGTTGAGAAGGACGGGGCGGTCGGCGGGAAAGCGCGTCCCGGTCTCAGAGCAAATTCCGGGTCGCAGTTTCCGCTGAGCCCGCCAACCGGAAAATGAATCCCATTCCGAGCTTAGATTTCGGGATGTAGTTTCCACTTGAGGCGTCATCCGGAAACTACGTCCCAGTCTGAGCGCGGATTCCGGGATGAACTTTCCGCCAACAACCCATTCGGAAAATGCATCCCATTCTGAGCCGATATTCTGGGACACAGTTTCCGTTGGACGACCGCTGGGAAAGCGCGTCCCACTCTGCGTCACTGAGGCTTTTTCTTTACGCTCGCGCCCTGCACAGAGTTCGATTCTCCGCGGTACGGGGCTTGCGTTGAGGCGGGGCATGGGTCGCCGGAGCTAATCGACATCGCATCGATATCTGGCTGGGGCATTGCGCGGAGAATCCGCGTATTTGCTTCGCAAATCCGCACCGGCTTCGGCCGCCTGCCGGCGTCCTCGCCCGCTCGCTACAAACGCTTCGCGTTTGCTTAACGCTCGCGCCCTTCACAGAGTTCGATTCTCCGCGGTACGGACTAGAAATAAAAAGACAGGTAGATACGAATATCTACCTGTCTGTTACTTATGGTGGAGGCGCGGAGAATCGAACTCCGGTCCACGAAAGCCCCCTGATTGGCATCTCCAAGCTCAGTCACTGGTTTTGTCTCGGACGCTTTGCGCGCAGCGACACGCTCGCGACGTCCTAACCGGTTCGATCTTAGCCCGCGCCATACCGATTACGTGCGCAGGAGCATTCCCCTAACATGACGTCGCGCCGGTGTCGGGGAAATCACCGGGTTGACGCGCCGCTATAAATTAAGCAGCGAGAGCCATAGGCTCAAAAGAAGAGTTGTTGTCAATTCAATTTGACGGTACCCCTGTTTAACGAGGCGAGGAGACCTCGGCTTGCTTCCTCTCTCAGAGCTATCGTGTCGAAACCAGTCGCCCCCGAATGTTGGGAAAGTCTGGATGGTATCGGGCCTGCAAACACCCGATAACCGTCGACTTTTCAAGGAACATACGGGGCGAGCCCCGCTTGTGGAGTGTTATCTTACCACGTTCTGAAAGCGGACAGCTGTTCTATGCACGAGCTGTGAAGACCCCAATGTGCGCCGCACTTCGCACTTTTGCTACCGATCGCGTCACGTATATTTTCGCCAAGCAAAATTGACCCGTCGAAAGGACCGTTATGGATACCAAGCAGCAACTCGTCAATGCCCTCGCAGGCCTGGGCTCAACCATTACCGAAGCTATGGATGTCATCGAAGGCTTTGTCCCCTGCGGACATCCCGCCCTCACGGTATCGAACGCACTCGTCGCGCTGGACGCTGCCGATGATGCCGCTCTTGCCCAGCAGCTTGAGACCGTCGAGGGCTTTATCGACCACGTGAGCGAGAACCGTGGCGTGACCGCCTACCACGGCATCGAGGTCGAGCTCGCGGGCCCCAAAGCCGATCTGCTCGCAGCAATCCGCGAGGTAGGTGCCCTCATGCAGACCGCAGGCGTCAAGAACACCCAGGTCAACGAGTGGGTCTACCGCAGCCTGGCAGCACTCGACAGCTCCGACGAAAAGGCAGCCGAACAGCTCGCAGAAAGTCCCGCCATTAAGGCCGAGCTTTTGTAAATAGCAGGCGCGGGTCCCTTGGCGCATCGTCGTCCAAGAGGCCCGCAAACAGTTCGCGTCAACCGATAGCCGCGCCGCCGCGTTCGGCCAAAGCAAGAATCGGCATCATTTGACGAGGTGTCTTTGCTGCAAGATCGGCATGTTCGAGCAGCTTGCGATCGTTAGTTACCAAGTAATCGACCTGCGCGCGCTTGCACGCGGCGAGCACCAAGTTGTCTTCGTAATCGCGATGGAGCGCTAAGTATTTGTCGGCCAGCCAAAGGTCCGACGCATCTGCGCCCACGGCCGTGGCGTTTTCGGTCATGTTCCGAACAAACGCCAGCGCCGCATCGCCAATTGCACGGGCAGACGCCTCGTCGAGCGCTCCCCCACTGGCAAGAACGCTACGCTTCAGCTCGTGTTGGACAACGTACAGCACGTCCTTGGCGATATGCACCGGAAAGAACAACGTTGCGCCCGATTCCGTCGCCCGCCCAATAAACGCACGCGCGGCAAGCGACTCGGCATGGTCGACGCAAAACGAATCGACCCATACGTTGGCGTCCACCATTATTTTGAGGGGAGCCCCGCTCACAGGATCATCCCCTTTTGGCGATAGCGCTCGTCCATGGCTTCGGAATAGATTGTGTCCCAATCGCGATCGTCGGATACGGGCAACGTAGCGATGCCCAGGTCCGCGTAAAGCTGATCCGCCACCGCCCATGATGCGGCGAATGGCGTATCGGGCGCGACGGTCTGCTGCCGGTCGTCGACGGCCGCAAGCACTTCCTCGCACTGCCCGCCACCCTGCGCGACCTTGGCCACCACCTTTTTGATGAGTTCGGGCAGTGACCCGCCCGAAAGCCGCAGCACCTCCTCGGCACGATTCTTGACCTGGCGATCTACGCGAACGTTCACCTGCGCCATGCCGCTAACAGCACCCACGTCGATCCCGCTCCCTTCAATTGCTAGCCCTGCTAGCAACACTATATAGAGAAGCTAGCACATGGTCAAACGCAAAAGGCCTGCGCCCGGACGACGCCGATGCCGTCCGGGCGCAGGCCAGATAACGTGGGTGAACACGTCTGCTAACGCAGATATGCCTTGGCGTTGCTCAGGCTGTAGGCAATCGTCGAGCCGTTGTGCAGCAGTGACGACGTCTGCGGAGTGATCATGCCGGTAATGCCCAGCGCCAGGAGCGCCGAGTTGGTGAGCATCACCTTGGAATACGAACTCGTCAGACGATCGATAAGCCCCTGACTCATACGGCGCAGGCGCACGATCGCGGCAAGATCCGTATCGGTCAGGATGATGTCGGCAACCTCCTTGGCGATGTCGCTTCCGCCACCCATCGCCAAGCCCACGTCGGCCAAACCGAGCGCCGGCGAATCGTTGACACCGTCGCCCACCATGGCAACGTGGCGCCCCTCGCCCTTAATGCGTTCCACATAGGCGTACTTGTCCTCGGGCAGCAGCTCGGCCTTAAACTCATCGACACCTGCTTCGCGAGCAATGCGCTCGGCCGTGCGTTCCGAGTCGCCCGTGAGCATGACCACGTGCTTAACGCCCAACGCGTGCAGGTCGGCGATGGCCTCGCGGACCCCGGACTTGAGCGGGTCCTCGATACCGAGCACGCCGACGACCTTGCCGTCGACCGCCAGATACAGCGGCGACAGGCCCTGCATCTGGGACTCAATGCGCTCCTTAATGTCGGAATCGAGCTGCGCACCCTCGTCCTCAAATACAAAGTGCGCGGAACCGATGATGGCGCGACGCCCTTCGATGGACGAAGCGATGCCGTGCGCCACGATGTACTCGACGGCGGCATGGCGCTCGCGGTGCTCGAGCCCGCGCTCGCGTGCCGCATTGACCACGGCGCGTGCCACCGGATGCGGGAAATGCTCCTCCAAGCAAGCGGAAAGGCGCAGGATCTCGTCCTCGCTCCAGCCATCGGTCGTGAGCACGCAAGCTAGACGCGGCTGTGCCTCGGTGAGCGTGCCGGTCTTATCAAACACGATGGTGTCAGCCTTGGCAAACGACTCAAAGTACTTCGCGCCCTTGACCATGACGCCCATCTTGGCGGCATCGCTCATGGCGGTCATGACGGCGACGGAACCCGTGAGCTTGAGTGCGCACGAGTAGTCGACCATCAGCGCCGCCGAGGTCTTGATAAGGCTGCGCGTGGTGAGCGCAACCAGGCCCGCGAGCAGGAAGTTCCACGGGACGATCTTGTTGGCGAGGTCCTCCATATGCGACTGGCCCTCGGATTTGAGCGAGTCGGCCGTCTGCACGAGCGAGACGATCGAGCGCAGTTTGGTCTGCGCCGTGTTGGCGCGCACGCGCACCAAGATGCTGCCGTCTTCCACGACGGTACCGGCGAACACGTCGTCGCCCACGCTGCGCTCAACGGCCAGCGGCTCACCGGTCAGGGTCGCCTGGTTGACCATAGCGCTCCCCTGCTCGACGACACCGTCGATGCAAGTGGACATGCCAGTGCGCACGGCGACCAGATCGCCGGGCTCGAGCTCGGTCGCAGCAACGCTTACCTCGGTATCGCCGACGACCTTTTGCGCCTTGTCGGGTACATCGAGCAGCGAGTTGATGAGCTCGTTTTCGCTCATGGCGCGGGTGTAGTCCTCGAGCAGCTCACCCACATTGAGTAAAAACATCGTTTGGCCCGCGGTGTCGACGTCGCGTTTGACGAACGAAATGCCGATGGCCGAAGCGTCGAGCACAGGAACGGTCAGGCGCGGCTGCGCCAGCTCATGAAGGGCAGCGCGCAAAAATGCCATGTAACCGGCCACGACAAACACCGCGCGCAGTGGCGTGGGCAAAAACCAGCGACGTGCGTAATGGGCACCGACGAGTGTCGCCAGGTCCATAACGAGTTTGTGCTTGCGCGGCTCGAGTTGCATCACGTAGCCCGTCTTTGCGTCGGCAATGGCCTGGGCATCGAGCGCACCGACGGCGACCAGCACGGCATCGCGGCGCGGCTCGTCATATTCGAGCGCCATCTGGCCAATACGGCCATAAACGCGTACCTTGTGCACGCCGTCGATATCGCCGCTGAGCTTAAGAAGTGCATCGAGATCGCTCTCTGGCACAGGACCCGCCAATTGAAGACGGGTCCTGCCGGGGATCTCGCTAATAATCGAGAATCTCATAGTTTGTGCCTGGGAGCGTTACTCGGCTGCCTCGTCAGCAGCGGCCTCGCTCTGGGTGATATAGGCCGCCTCGGCAACCATGTCATCGACATTGGCCTTGGCCTGCTCGACCATGTCCTGGTAGCAGTTCTTGACGCGCATGCCGCACGCGATACCCTGCACGCAGGCATTCTTTACCGGAGCGCTGGTGAGCAGCTTGATGCCGGCCGTACCGAGCAGAAAACCGCCACCGACAAGCAGGGTGTTAAACGTCGACTTCTTCATGTTGCTTCTCCCTTTTGCCGCATTGGACGCGGCATGGTGCCTCAGCACCCGAGTAAACAAGTTTGCTCGAGCACGCTTTTGAAATATCTCAATTTTATCTAACTATCTAGGTCAGCCATGGCTAACCTTTTGAAAATTAACGATGCGGAGTAACCGATTGTCAATGTGAGAAAGGGACTGTCCCTTTGCCCCTTCTTACAACTGCCAGGTAGCTGCTTCCTTTTGCAGCGCCACCATGCGGGCGAATTCTCCACCTGCCGCCTTGAGCTGCGCCGGAGTGCCCTGCTCGGCAACCACACCATCCTTGAGTACAACGATTTTGTCGGCATTTTCCACCGTACGCATACGGTGGGCAATAACGATAACCGTCTTACCTGCAAGCAGGCGGGAGAGCGCCTGCTGAACCACGGTCTCGTTCTCCACATCCAAGCTCGCCGTCGCCTCGTCCAACAGCACGATAGGCGCGTCTTTGAGCAGCGCACGGGCGATAGAGATGCGCTGGCGCTCACCGCCGGACAGCTTGGAGCCGTTCTCGCCGATCATGGTGTCATAGCCCTGCGGCATGCGGCTCACAAACTCGTCGCAGTTGGCGGCACGCGCGGCAGCAAGCACTTCCCCATCGGTGGCATCGCGACGACCAAGACGGATGTTTCCCATCACCGTGTCGTCAAAGAGCAGCACGTCTTGGAACACAATGGCGTAGTCGCGCAGCAACACCTCGGGATCCACGCTCGCAACATCCACGCCGCCCACGGTGACCGTGCCTTCGGTGGCGTCCCAAAAGCGCGCGGCCAGGCGGCTCACCGTGGACTTACCGGAGCCCGAAGGACCGACCAGTGCCGTAACTTCGCCTTCCTTGGCGGTAAAGCTCACATCGGTAAGAACTTTCTCGCCGGCGCGGCCGTCCTCGCCCGCACCATAGCCAAATGCCACATGATCGAACACCACATCGTGGCCCACGGGCTCAAACTGCTCGCTGCCCCGCGCCACGGGCTCTTCCATGATGGAACGCATGCGCTTGGCCGACGACTCGGCGGCAAACAGCTCCGACACGAGCATAAGGGCCTGATCAAACGGCGCGTAGATACGGCTCACCATAAGCAGGAAGGCAAACATCACCAAAAAGTCGACCTGCCCGGAGGCGACCATCGTGGCGCCCGTGACCAGCGTGGTGGCAATGCCCAGACGCAGAATGGAGAAGGCGGAGTTGACCAGAAGCCCGTTGACGAGCTCGCCCTTGGTGGTCTCGCGCTCCTCGACATCGATCACGGCGTTGAGCCCCTCAAGATAATGGGCCTCCTGGTTGGTGGCGCGGATTTCGCGCACGCAGTCGAGCGTCTCCTGGATCGCCTCGGTGACCTTGACCTTCTCGGCGCGCACGCGGTCGAACACCGGGGTCATGGGGCCGCGTGTTAGATACAGCACGGCAAAGGCCACGGGAATGCTCCAAAACGCCGCGATCGCCAGCTGCCAGCAAAAGAACAGCGACGACACGAACACGATGGCACTTGCGATGATGGCGCCCCAGAGTTCTCCCAGCACATGGCTGTAGGCATGCTCCATAGTCTGAACGTCACCCATGATGGTCTCGGTTAAATCGGCCAGATCACGACGACCAAAAAACGACAGCGGCAGTTTGCGCAAGCGCTCGGCGATCTCCATACGCTGCTTGCCGCACTCCTCGTAAAAGATGCAGTAGGTGTAGTAATACTGTTGCCAGTTAGAGGCAAAGAGCAACACGAAAAAGACCAGGAGGCCGCCCACGATCGGCAGGGCATCCGGCAGGTCAGCCCCGCTGGCGAGATGCTCGACAAAGCCGGCCATAACCAGGAATAAAAAGCCCATGCCGGCCATGGTAATAAGATTGGTGAGCGCGGTCCAGAAGACACCGCGTTTTACGCCGGCGATGCCTTTATCGGATAGGAAATACTTCTTTTGGAATGAGGCGAACATTTAGGCCTCGCCTCCTTTCGCGACGGCGGCATCCGCGGTCGTAGCAGTGATTTTCCAGCTCGCGGCCTGTTCGTATTCGGCCCACATCTTGGCATATAGACCCTCTTGGGACAGCAGTTCGGCATGGGTGCCCGACTCCTGCACGCTGCCCTGGTTGAGCACCACGATTTGGTCTGCGCCCACTACAGTCGAGAGTCGGTGCGCAATCATAATGACCGTGCGACCCGTCGCCAGCTTGCTAAAGGCGCGCTGGATGAGCGCCTCGTTCTCGGGGTCGGCAAACGCCGTGGCCTCATCGAGCACCACGATAGGCGCGTCTTTAAGGATCGCGCGGGCGAGTGCCACGCGCTGGACCTCGCCACCCGAAAGATATGCTCCGCCGACGCCGAGCATGGTGTTGATGCCCTGTGGGAGCTTGGCCACAATGTCGTCGCACTGAGCTGCGGAGAGGGCCGCACGCACTTCGTCGTCAGTGGCCGTAGGCTTGGAGGCGCGCACGTTATCGGCAAGTGTTTGCCGGAACAGCTGGTTGGTCTGGAACACGAAGGCGACCTGGTCCATAAGCTCGTTCGGATCCATATCGCGAACGTCCACACCGCCTACGAGCACTCGACCCGAGGAAACATCCCAAAAACGCGGGATCAGGCTTGCACAGGTTGACTTGCCGCCTCCCGAAGGACCCACAAGCGCGAGGGTACTACCCGCGGAAACGCTAAAACTCGCATGGTTGACGGCAGGCGCCTCGGCGCCCTCGTAGGTAAAGCTCACATCCTCAAATCGCACGTCGCTGCTGGCAGGGTACTTGGGTTGAGCGGGCACGGAGAGCTGCTTGGAATCCATGACGCTTCGGATGCGAGCCAGCGAATCGGCACTCATCTGAGACGCCTCGCCCACAAACATGAGCTTGGTCATGGCCGTCGGCACCACGGCCGAAAATATCGCGTAAAACGTGAAGTTGGCCATAAAATGCGCGAAGTCCGTCTCGCCCGGCGCCAACAGCAACGCCACGGGCAATAGGAATGCCACAAGACCATTGAGCGCGGTAAGGTTGAGCACCTGCGGGCCTCGGCAGAACGTGCCCGAATAGTTTTGTGCCATGTCGGCGTATTCGGCGATCGCATCGTGGAAGGCCTTAAAGGAGTAGACCGTCTGCTGAAACACCTTGACCACGGGGATGCCGCGTACGTATTCGGTGCCGGTCTTGTTCATCTTGACCAGCGCTCCCATGTAGGCCTTCATAAACTCGGCGCCCTTGCCGCCCATCATGGCGGCCATGGCGCCAAACGAAATGGCCACCGAGATGAGACATGCCGCGCCCAAACGCCAATCGAGTGCGAAAAGCAGCACGAGCAGGCCGGCGACCATGGCGGTGGCGCCGGCGATATCGGGCAGCATGTGCGCAAGCAGGGTCTCGGTGGAGGCGGCACATCCGTCTACAATACGGCGCAGCTCACCGGTGGCGTGCATGTCAAAGTAGCCAAGCGGCAGCTTAAGCAGGTGTTCGCTCGCAGTCTTGCGGATATTGGACGCGCAGCGAAACGCAGACAGGTGCGTGCACATGAGCCCCACGAAATAAACCACAATGCTCGCCAGGGCAAAGCCCACAGCCCACCAGCCATACATCGCGATATCGGTGGCTTCGCTCCAGTTAGGCGCCACAGCGATAAGGTCTCGCGCGACAAACCAGATGCACACATACGGGCCAAAGCTCAGCAGTTGCGAGAGCGCCGAGAGCGCCATGCCCAAATACGTTAGGAATTTACGGTCGCCGGCATATGCAAGTAGCTCGCCGATACCGCCGCCTTCCCTTTTTGATCCCTTTGCCATGAGATTCCTTTCTAACGGCTTGAGAGTTAACCGTTAGAAACTTATCATTGGCGTGTTAGCCGAGGCACACAATCGAGCCAGGCGTGGACGTTTCCGCAAAGGAAGGGGACGCTTTTGAAAATGCGGCGGGCAGCAACCGATATAACCGAGCTCTACGCACCGCAATTTGAGCAGTTTGGCCTGCAGCTTTCCGGCAAGGGCGCCGTCTTTACCGGTGAGGTGGCAAACGATCGGGCGCACGGACGCGCATGGATCATGCCCCTTTCCCCCACCTGCATCGTCATGGAGCATTTCATTACCCCGATGCACAACATGCACCTAGCCGAATACACGCCCGAACCGTACGCGTGCGTGAGCGAGGTCAGCGCGCCCACGCTCATATGCATGCCCAAGGCTGGCATAACGCCTGCGAACCTTAAGCCACTGCGCGGGCCGTGGCCGAACAGCGCGGTGTGCAGCTTTATCCAAGATAGCTGCGGCGAGGAGCTAAGTCCGCTGTTTGCAGGGCAGCTTTATCACTCGCGCTCGGTGCTCTTTTTGCCTGGATTTTTTGACGAACTGGAGCACCGCTATCCCACCGAGTTCGCGGGAATCTTCGAGGCGTTTGCCGAGCCATGGCACGAGGAGGCGACGTCTGCCATCTGCCACACGCTGCGTCGGATTAACGAGGAACGCGCCCGTACCGTAGGCGGACACGTCTATATGCAAGGCATCGTGGAGACCATGGTCGCGGAGCTCGCCTGTTCGCGCGCGGCCCACAAGCAGGCGCGGCAGGCGGCAGACACACGCGTCAGCATAACCATTGCCGAAGAAGCAACGGCAATGATTGAGCGCGCGCTCGACAAAGGCAAACGTGTGGGTATCAACGAGGTGGCCGAGAGGCTCTACACAAGCCGCTCCAAACTATGCGCCACCTTTAAGGCCCAAACTGGCGAGTCCCTGGGCGCCTACATTCGCAGACGCCGTATAGAGCGAGCACAGGACCTTTTGGCCGATAGCGCGCTCACGATAGCGCAGGTGGCAGAGCGTCTAGGCTACCCTCAGCAGGCCGCCTTCGCCCAAGCCTTCAAGCAACACACCGGCACCACCCCCACCACTTGGCGCTCCCAACATATATAAAGAATGAAGGCACCAACGGCGCCCTCATTCACCAAATTCAATTCAGCCCACCTGACCCGAACGGCCGAGTCGTCGCAGAACCCGGGAGTCCCGGCAGGGCGGGTGCTTGCTCAAAATGAGTTCCGCACGCAAAGAAGGCCACTTAATGTGGCCTTCGTCTTGCGCAGGACTGTTTGAAATTTTGAGGAAGCACCCGCCCTGCCGGGGCTCCCGGGTTCCCGTTTACGAGAGCGACGTTCTCAGCAACTCGTTGAAGAGCTTCGGGTTGCCCTTGCCGCGGCTCGCCTTCATGCACTGACCCACCAAAAAGCCGATGACCTTCTGGTTGCCGTCGCGGTACTGCTGCGCCTGCTCGGCACAGTTTGCCAGCACCTCGTCCACGATCGGCTGCAGTGCGCCGGCATCGCTCACCTGACGCATGCCGCGCTCGTCGACGATCTTGTTGGGGTCGTCGCCGGTCTGGGCCATGGCCTCAAAGACCTCGTGCGCCTGGTTGGAGCTAATGGCATCGGTCGCCAGCAGCTTGGCAAGGGCTGCCACCTGAGCCGGCGCGATGCCAGACTCGGCCAGCGAGACGCCCGCGCCCTTAAGGTAGGCGATCATCTCGTTGACCAGCAGGTTCGCGACCGTCTGGGCCTCCTTGCCAGCCATGCCGGCAGCGGCGGCCTCAAAGAACTCGGCAAACTCGGGGTCGCCCGCGATCTGCTCGGCATCGGCCGCCTTAATGCCAAAGTCGGCCTCAAAACGGGCGCGCTTGGCATCGGGCAGCTCGGGAATCTCGCCACGGCAGCGATCGATAAACTCGTCGTCCAGATCGAACGGCGCCAGATCGGGATCGGGGAACAGACGATAGTCGTCGGCCGTTTCCTTCACACGCATGACCACGGTGCGCTTGCGGCTGGGCTCCCAGTGACGGGTCTCCTGGTAGATGATGCCGCCCTCCTCGAGCACCTCGGCCTGGCGACAAATCTCGTAGGCGAGGCCGTCATGCAGGCTCTTAAACGAGTTGAGGTTCTTGAGCTCGGTCTTGGTGCCCAGCTTGGTCTCGCCGCGGCGGCGCAGCGACACGTTACCGTCGCAGCGCATGGAACCCTTCTCCATGGAGCAGTCCGAAATGCCCAGCGTCACAAAGATGCGACGGAGCTTCTCCATAAACAGGCGCGCTTCCTCGGGCGTGCGCAGGTCGGGCTCGGTGACGAGCTCGATCAGCGGCGTACCGCAGCGGTTGTAGTCGACGAGCGACTCGGCCGCGGCGGTAATGCGGCCCTCGGTGCCACCCACGTGGACCATCTTGGCGGCGTCCTCCTCCATGTGGATGCGCAGGATGCGGATGGGCACCGTGTAGGAACCGTCCTCGCGACGCTCAGGCATCTGCAGGTTAGATGCATCGTAGCTGGCCAGGTGGCCGGCACGCTGGTTGCCCTCGCGCATGGTCGACGTCATGGACGTGGACAGGCCCTCGGCGTTGGCCGAGGCGCTCGCCAGGCTCTGGGCCTCGGCCTCGCCAAACGCGCAGTCGGGGCGCTCGGCGGCACCGCGACCGGTCACGTCCAGGTCCAGGTGACCGTACATGGCAAAGGCGACCGGGCCCTGCGTGGTCTGGAAGTTCTTGGCCATATCGGGATAGAAGTAGTGCTTGCGGTAGAACATCGAGTGGCGCTGGATCTCGCAGTTGGTGGCGAGACCGGCCTTGACGATGCTCTCGATGGCGCGCTTGTTGGGCACCGGCAGCGCACCGGGCAGGCCCAGGCATACCGGGCACACGTTGGCGTTGGGTTCGTCATCGTGGCTGAGCTTGCAGTTGCAGAACATCTTGGTATCGAGTGCGGTGAGCTCGGTATGGATTTCCAGGCCGATCACGGCCTCCCAATCCTGCAGGACCTCGGATAGCTCCTTCATTACAGCTCGCCTCCCTTCCCGGCAAAATCGGGCGCGACAGAAAGCGCGGGCGCACCCGTGGCGGCATCGGCAAAGCCGCGCTCCAGGGCGCGGGCAAACGTAAGCAGCTGACGGTCTTTAAAGGCAGGTCCCACCAGCTGGGCAGAAACGGGCAGCTGAGTATCCTCGCCCAGGCCCAGCGGCACCGAAATGCCACCGTTACCGCAAATGTTGAGCGAGATGGTGTACAGATCGGAGAGGTACATCTGCGTGGGGTCGCTGATCTCGCCAAACTTAAAGGCCGTGCGCGGCGAGGCGGGCATGAGGATGGTGTCCACCTTGGCATACGCGGCGTCATAGTCCTGCGTGATGAGCGTGCGGGCCTTTTGCGCGGCGTAGTAGTACTTGTCGTACACGCCCGAGCTCAGCAGGTAGGCGCCGAGCATCTGACGGCGCTTGGCCTCGGCGCCAAAGCCGTGGGCGCGCGAAAGCGAGCTCTGGTCGGACAGGTTGGCGCAGCCCTCCTCCTGATAGCCGTAGCGAATGCCGTCAAAACGAGCCAGGTTGGAGAACGCCTCGGCCGGGCCGATGACGTAGTAGGCGGCGATGGCGGCGTCCAGGTGCGGCAGGTCGACCTCTACCAGCTCGGCGCCCTGGTTCTGCAGCTCCTGGGCGGCGCGCTCAACGGCGGAGCGGACCTCGGGCGTCAGGCCCTCGGCCTCCATAAACGCGGGGATGATGCCCACGCGTTTACCCTCGATGCTGTCGTTGAGATGCTCGGTAAAGTCGACGGCGCAATCCTGGCTGGTGCAGTCGTACGGATCATGGCCCGCGCCGGTAAGCGCGTTCATGGCCAGCGCGACATCCTCGACCGTGCGGCCAAAGGGGCCCACCTGGTCGAGCGACGAGCCAAAGGCGACCACGCCGTAACGGCTCACGGCGCCATACGTGGGCTTAAAGCCCACCACGCCGCAGAGGCTCGCCGGCTGGCGAATGGAGCCGCCGGTATCCGAGCCCAGCGAGAGCGCGACCTCGCCCGCGGCGACGGCGGCAGCGGAGCCGCCCGAGGAGCCGCCGGGCACGCGCTCGGTATCCCACGGGTTGTTGGTGCGGTGGAACGCCGAGCTCTCGGTGGAGCTGCCAAAGGAAAACTCGTCCATGTTGGCCTTGCCCATGGGCAGGCAGCCGGCATCGAGCATGCGCTGGACGCAGGTGGCGGTGTAAACGCTCCGGTAGTCCGCGAGCATGCGGGAAGCGCAGGTGGTGCGCGTGCCCACGAGGTTCATGTTGTCCTTGATGGCCAGCGGCACGCCCGCGAGCGGGGGCAGCGGCTTTCCGGCGGCACGGTCGGCATCCACGCGCGCGGCGGCCTCGAGCGCAAGCTCAGGCGACACCTGTAGGAAGGCCTGGACCCCGCCCTCGCGCGCCTCGATGGCGGCAAGGGAGGCCTGGGCCACCTCGGTAGCGGTAAAGTCGCCGGCGGCAACGCCCGCGGCGATCTGGGCGGCGGTAAGGGAATCGAAGCTCTGCGCCATTACTCGCTCTCCCCCTCTCCCAAAATGGACGGCACGCGGAAGTAGCGGTCGCGTGCGCTGCCGGCGTTTTCGAGCGCAACGCCGAGCGGCAGGTCGCGCTCGGGCTCGCGCAGGTCGTCGCCCATCACGTTGGACAGGCTTCCGATAGGATGGAACGTGGGCTCCACGTCGGGCAAGTCATATTGCAAGACGGGCTCGAGCATCTGGACAGCGTCGTTCATGTAGGACGTCATCTGGGTGAGCTCGTCATCGGTCAGTGCGATCTTTGCGTACTCGGCGATGCCTCGCACGTCTTTCTCGCTGAGTGCCATAGGCGCTCCCTTCCGCATAACAGTTAAACCGCTCTAGTATACAGGGCAGCGCCGGCTTGGAGCAGGCGCTTTACCCAAATGCAGCGAAAACGTAACGAGGACGGCGGGTTGGCAGGCGGCGGGCCGGCGGTTCTGGAGCGAAAACCATCCCGCCCACAGCGAAAACCGTCCCGCCCACAACGATAACCATCACAACATTCGACACTTTTCGCCAAAATCGCGATTTTCATCGAATGTTGTGATGGTTTGGAAGCCCCGACCACCACAAAGGTGCCTGTCCCCTTTGTGGCGGTTCTGAACGATGTCCTATGCCGAGGCCTTGGCCTTGCGGCGCTTGCGGACCGCGTGGATCACGATGTCCAGCAGCAACAGTACAATGGCCACGACCACGATGAGCACGGCGAACTCGCGCTTGCCCCAGTGGCGACCGGCCAGCGACTTTTGCTTGTCGACGTCCTTCTTGTTGTACTTGGTGCGCACGCAGTGCACCAGCAGGCGATGGTCGTTCACGCCATAGGGCGTGCAGGTGACGAGCGTCACCTTGTCGGCGCCGGGCTCGATGGTCAGCGACTCCATCTCCTCGGGCAGCACGACCTCGGAGTCCACCATCTTGTAGGCGAGCGTCTTGTTCATGGTGTGCAGCAGCACCAGGTCGCCGGGCTCCAGCGAGTGGATGTCGTCGAACATGCTCAGGTTGCGCATGCCCGAGTGCGCGGTGAGCACGCAATGCGTCGAGGTGCCGCCCACCGGCAGGCTCGTGCCCTCCAGGTGGCCGACGCCCGCCATGAGGACCTCCTCGCTCGTGCCGTGGTAGATAGGCATGCTCACGTCGATGGAGGGAATCTCGACCCAGCTCATCATGGGGTCGCGGTCAAAGATGAGCTGCTGGGCGTAGGGCTCGATCTGGTCGGCGGGAAGCTCGGTGGCCTCGCCCGCCAGCTGCTCGTTAAAGGAGCGCGCCTGGAGCAGGATGCGCTCGCGCTCCTCGGCAGACAGCGCGTCCACGGTGCTGGACACGGTGCTGATCTGATTGAACACGCCCGAGGCCTCGAGCCGGTCCAAGATCCACGGCCAGGTCATAAGGCCCACGCCAATAAGGATGATGACGATGGTGATGAGCCGGTCGGCCCAGCGCGGCAGCCGTTTGCGGCGGCGCTTGGGCTTTTGTTGAGGTTTGGGCTGAGGGCTTGAGCCGCCGTTGTCCGCGGCGTTATTGCTCTTCATATGTTTGGCGCCCTGCACCATCGCCGGTCACTCCTCTACAACTCAAGTTGTCTAAACAAATAATAGCCGATTAGCGAGCTTCCGCACCGGACAACGCAGCTAGGACCGAAGCACCGCCGACGATTCGAATTCTTGGAGACCTTCTACAGCGCTTCTTGCCATGGATATTCCTTTCCAAACATGCGATCGACTTCGAGCTGAATTCGCTCATCGTCGATTGCCGCCAAAGATAGCGCAAGCGAAATGTTGTCGACACGGGAGGAGTCGGCAAACACGGGTGCATAGCGCCACACTTGGATCATCGCCGTTTCGTTATCCGGCAACTCCCCGTCTGCGACTTCGAGGTCGCTCAGTTGACGCCATGCACTTCTTAAGACGGCCTTTTGTTCCATGCCCGGCGCAGCGAGCATCGAACGCGCAGCGAGCGCCGTCTCCCCGGCGTCAACAAGATAGTCGATCTGCGGCGTCTTCCTTGCAAAAAAGACCTTCGAAACAGGCGAGGAGAGCTCTGCCATGTGCTCGCTGAGCAGAAGATCAACGGCAACAGGGAACACGACGACACGTCGCTCGCGACGCTCGCGCCTCGCGAGCCCCCTGTCAACAAGCTCGGTTATGGCCTCACTCGCGCGGCTTGCCGAAATCCCAAGCGCACGACAAAGGTCATAGGGACGATATGGCTCCTGGGCTGCTCCCCAGATTGCGGCAGCCTGTGCGTTGGGTGACATCTTGGTCGCGTGATTGCGAAACCGGGCACCGCCCCTCTCCGTGCAAGCTGTGCCCATAAATGGAAGAAAAGCCTGTCTACCGGGGCAAACAAACGGAATCCCTTGTGCAACCAATGCTTTGCGCTGACGTGCATCGGCATCAGGAAACGAAACGACAACAGGAGTCTCCGCGCGCAAGGCTAGCTGGCTATAGACTCTCTTAGCCTCGGGAAGCCCGACGCCAGTAGGCAAGCTTGCAAGCAAAAACGAAAAACCGTTTGCGTCAACAGCGCGGACCTCAATCGCCCGCAGATGCAGCGGCAAGCATGCGGATCCAGGCCAAGTTTTGGTCTTGGAGGAAAGGCCTAGTGCTTCTTGCAAGTAGATTAGTGCTTCGTTCATTTCCATTGTTTTCGTTCGATTCCAGTTTGTATTGGAATTATACATAATTTTCGGAATTAAAGAGATATCGTTCGTGCCTAAGCCTACATTTGGGTTTTCAAAATGTCCCGAATCGGCGGAGCGATTCGGGATACAATGTCAATAGAAAACGACGAACCCCGCGTAAATGTTTGGGAGCGCGGGCGGCCTAGTTTTCAGCTTTTG
>CAUCNB010000025.1:0-25824 GCA_958444075.1 uncultured Collinsella sp.
CATACGAGAGCACTATATGGCCTTTCGGTGTTCGGCCGTTTTGATGAGCAGCAAACTTAACCCCCGCCCCCAGCCCCGGAGACCCTCCCGGAGGGACCGAAAAAATTTTTTCAAAAAAGTTATTGCGCGCCGGACAGACTTCTGTGTATACTAATCCCCGCAGCGCACGCGAGCGGAAACAAACGCGAACGACTGCCTGGGGAGTTAGCTCAGTTTGGTTAGAGCGCCGGCCTGTCACGTCGGAGGTCGCGGGTTCGAGCCCCGTACTTCCCGCCAACGCAATTAAAGCCACGTCTTCGGACGTGGCTTTTTGCGTTTGATGCACTTTGTTTCGATAGAACGATCGCCCTGGCGCATCTTCGCCCAGAATCCCCGCCCCTTCGGGAACGCAAGTAAAATCTAATAAGCATATCTGTCTAAACAACAGCTTTGTTGCGCAACACCTGTTCAACGAGACAGGGGGTTAGGTTATACTAAATTGCACTGTAGGCCGCATCTGATGCATTTCGCTCCAAGCGCGGCACTCAGTGGATATCCGATTTACCATTTGGATGTCCTAGCGGTCATTTAGCGTCTCGACACAAGCTCGGCCCCGGAGCTCGTTCGAGCTGTTCGTATTCCTTGAAAGGGGAAAAATGGACATATCGAGGAAGGCTGATTACGCCCTTCGTATGCTGGCGATGCTTGCCGAGGATCCGGAGCGTTTGCTTTCTGTTCGCACCGCTGCCGAAGAGGTCAATGTTCCGTATTCGTTTGCCCGCTCGATTCAGCACGGTTTGGTCCAGGCCGGTATTGTGGAGAGCCTGCGTGGCGTCCACGGTGGCATGCGTCTCAAGGTCAGTCCGGACGACGTCACCATTCGTCAGGTCGTCGAGGCCGTTCAGGGCCCTATGGTTATGAATGATTGTACCGCACCCGATGGCGACTGTGCGCGCATGGGCACGTGCTGCTATCATCCCCTGTGGGCCGGAGCTCAAGCGTTGATGCGCGACTACCTCGATTCCGTTTCGCTCGGCGACATCGTCGCTCACCGCCAGTTCCCGGCCGTCGATCCCAAGTTCGCCGACCGCGAAGCGTTTCCCGAGTACGCCACCTGTGCGTATACATGCCGGGAGGAATAGCGCCGCATAAGGAGCATAGATATGATTCAGGACCCCTTTCGTTCGATGATTCGATCGGAAGGGGTCCTGCGCTATCGCGACCTTCCGTGGCGACGTACGCGTGACCCGTACATTATTTGGCTCTCCGAGGTCATGCTGCAGCAGACGCAGGTGCCGCGCGTGGAGACACGCATGCCGGCGTGGCTCGAGCGCTTTCCGACTGTGCGGGCACTTGCGCAGGCGGCACCCTCGGACGTTTTGGACGCTTGGCAGGGCATGGGCTACAACCGTCGTGCTCTGGCACTTCACAGGGCTGCACAGCAGCTTGTAGAGGACTGGGGCGGGGAGTTCCCGCGCGAGACGCGCGATCTGGTCGCCCTGCCCGGTATTGGGCCGGCGACGGCGCAGGGCATTCGGTCGTTCGCGTTCGATCTTCCGGGCGTGTATCTGGAGACCAACGTGCGCACGGTCTTTCTACATCATTTCTTTCCCGACGTGCCGGCTGTTCCCGACCGCGAGCTGGTGCCGCTGATCCAAGCCGCCTGTCCGGCGGCCCCCGGTGCGACGGCGGACGCGATTGCCCCCTTTGCCGCGCCTCAAGACGACGCCGATACACCGCGCGCGTGGTATTACGCGCTGCTGGATTATGGCGCGTATCTTAAGAAGACGCTGCCCAATCCGTCTAGGCGATCGGCGGGCTATAGTCGCCAGTCCAAGTTCGAGGGTTCGCGTCGTCAAAAGCGCGCCCACATCGTGCGTATGCTGTTAGCTGCGCGCGATGGGCTGCCGGCAGGTATTACGCTCGATGAAGCCGTTGCAGACGTTAACGAGATGGAGGCGGCAGCCGGCCGAGAGCCGGTCGAGCGCGAGCTGGTCGCAAGCATTCTTGCCGACCTGGAACGCGAGGGGTTCTGCCGCGCCGAGGGCAATCGCTGGCTAAGCGTCTAGCTCGCTTGAATTTGAAGAACGAGATTGTAAGGTTTAGATTCTCGGTATGGGGGCATCCTAAAGATAGAGCCGCTCGAAGCCTACGGGCGGCATGTGATGAAGGGAAGTACACCTATGGATTTTGAGAATTCCCAAACCAAGAAGAACCTCGAGACCGCTTTTGCCGGTGAGTCCCAGGCACACACCAAGTATCGCTACTATGCCTCCAAGGCTAAAAAGGACGGTTACGTTCAGATCTCGAATATCTTTGCCGAGACGGCGGGTAACGAGTCCGAGCACGCCAAACTGTGGTTTAAATATCTGCACGACGGCGCCGTTCCGGGCACTCTGGACAACCTGCGCGACGCCGCCGCGGGCGAGAACTACGAGTGGACCACGATGTATGACGAGTTTGCCAAGACCGCCGAGGAGGAGGGTTTTGCCGAGATCGCCGAGAAGTTCCGTGGCGTCGCCGCCGTCGAGAAGGCCCACGAGGAGCGCTACAACAAGCTCGTCGAGCGCATTGAGTCGGGCGAGGTGTTTGAGCGCGAGGGCGTAAAGGTGTGGAAGTGCCTGAACTGCGGACATCTGCACGTTGGTGCCGAGGCACCTGAGGTGTGCCCGGTGTGTAACCACCCCAAGGCGTACTTTGAGGAGCAGGTGGTGAACTACTAGCGCTTGGCGCTGGCTGCTGCGGAGCGCAGGGCGGGGAAATGCCTTTCCCTCTCGCTCACGGCTTCGCAGAGTCGCGCGAGGCAAAGGTATTTCCCCGCCTTGCGCTCCGGCGTTGGGTCGTCGCGTGCTCGATACAGAAAAGCTGATAAAAAAGGTTGTGTGCCGCCCCTTTTTGGGGCGGCACGTTTTTGTGGGGTCCCGGTCTCCACAATTTTCGTCAAGCTATTGGTTAGATTTTGGTCAGTTGGCGTAAGGGTGGAAGGCCAAAAGATTGTTGGCGAAAAAAGCTCAGAGAAAGTGCTGGTAGGGGAGTTGTTGAGCTTTTCGACAGCTTTTGAGCAAAAGAAACTTTGTGGCTATTGCCGGCGATTGCGTTGTCGCGGTCATGGCGGTGCGGGATGCTGGTCGTAAGCGTCGAATGCTCCGATTTTGGAGGCCAGCATGGATCTGTTTCTTGAGACTCCGCAGCAACAAGCTGAGCGCATGCTGCGTCAGCAGCAACGACTCATGGAGATGCAAATGCAAGGGGTTGCCAACCAGGCGCCCGTGCAAAACGTCGTGCCCGCTGCTGTACCTGCAGCTGTGCCCGGGTGTGAATCGGCGCCAGAGGCCTATTCCGTACAGCAAGATTCATATGCCCAGGAGCTCGCGTTCGATAAACGCCGTGCGCGCCGCCGCCGTTTGGGCCAGCGCCTGCGCACATTGGCGATGATCGTGCTCATCCCGCTGGGGCTTGCGGCCATCTTTTTGGTGTCGTATGCCCTCACGTGCATTCTCAACGGCGCATCGCCCAACGAGGTGCTCCAGCATCTAGCGGCCCTGGGTCAGCGCCTAGGTGACGTCATAACAACCATCCGCGCCGGCTGGGAGAGCTAGCGTTTGTCGCATTAGGACTTCTAGGGTGTAGGGATTATCGCCACGAGTGGAATCCTTGCATCCTGTGGGTCCTGTCGTGCGACTGAATAGTATTATTGAAGATGAATAATAATAAGGGATACAGGTAATACAAAAAGGAGGTGCTCGGTTGAATCTGACCTTTGAGGGATTCTTAAAAGGCTATTGCCGAGAGCTATCCGGACAGCAGTCGCTGAGTTTTAGAAAATTGGTTGAGCAGGCGACGACGGATGCGCCGCGCGTGGCGGAGGCTCTGTTTTTGCTCGCTTTGGCGCAAGGAAAAGCCGAATACGTTCTGGGTTTATCCGAGGGCTCGTGGATGGAACGGGATTATCGAGACGTTTTATCCTTGTACGGTCAAGCGGGTAGCATGGCGTCTCTATGCGCCAAAAGTGAGCTCCCTAATCGTTATGCCAACGTTTGGCGTGCGTATAGAGCGGTGAAGGAAAAGCCGGCGGCCGATAGAAGGGTGAACGCCCTGATGAGAAAGAAAACGCTGGAAGCATTGGAGGAATCGGGTGTAACGCGCTATGGCCTCTGCCGTGCTCTGCGCCTGAATAAAGGAAACGTATACGCATACTTGGCCGGCGATGACTCAAAGGTGAGCAGGAAAACGGCGCGCCGCATTATGGAATATGCGGAGGAGAGGGGCGCCCAAGAAGGGGCCGGGCGCCCGGTGTGTGTGGCGGGGTAAGATTAATCGCGGTTTTTGATTGGTGCTCGATTGGGTTTGTTGGGCGGAGTTTATGTCTGCTATTGATATTGTGCTTGTTGTGATTGCCTTGGTGGCGGTGGGGGTTGCTGTGGCTTGCGCTCTGCAGCTTAAAGGTCTTCGTGCCGAGCTGCGGGAGCGTGGCGACAGCGACGCCGAGACGCTCGCGGCGCTCGAGCAGGCCAACAGTACACTCGATACCCTCAACGTCGCGTTGGCCGAAACCCGCCGCACGGCAAACGCCATCGCGCAGCAGCAGACGACCGATGCGGCCGTGGAGCAGCAACGCTACCTGACCATCGCGCGAGAGTTCTCGCAGGCCGGCGACCGTATGGATGACCTGCGCCGCGAGACGGCCCAACAGCTCGGTGCCAACCGCGAGGGCATCGAGCACCGCCTGGACAAGGTGCGCGAGACGGTCGATGCCCAGCTGGGCGCCATCCGCAAAGACAACAACGTGCAGCTCGACCAAATGCGTGCGACGGTGGACGAGAAGCTCTCTCGCACGCTCAACGACCGACTGTCGGCATCGTTTAAGCAGGTGAGCGACCAGCTCGAGGCCGTGTACAAGGGCCTGGGCGACATGCAGTCTATCGCCACCGGCGTGGGCGACCTTAAGCGCGTGCTGGGCAATGTCAAGGCGCGTGGCATTTTGGGCGAGGTGCAGCTGGGTGCAATCCTGGCGGACATCCTTACGCCCGACCAGTATCTGGAAAACGTTGCCACCAAGCCCGGCGCCTCGGAGCGTGTTGAGTTTGCTGTCAGGCTGCCGGTAGACGAGGGCGACCCCGTGCTGCTGCCGATTGACTCCAAATTCCCGGGTGATGCGTACGAGCATCTGCTCGACGCGCAGGAGTCGGGCGATGCGGAGACCGTGGCGGCTGCGCGCAAGACGCTCGACACCATGGTCAAGCGCGAGGCTAAAGACATCTGCGAAAAGTACCTGAGTGTGCCGGCAACGACCAACTTTGGCATTATGTTCGTGCCGTTTGAGGGCCTGTACGCCGAGGTCGTCAGCCGCCCCGGGCTTATCGAGACCCTGGGCCGCGACTATCACGTCAACGTAGCCGGTCCCAGCAC
Source organism: uncultured Collinsella sp. (assembly GCA_958444075.1). Taxonomy (GTDB): domain Bacteria; phylum Actinomycetota; class Coriobacteriia; order Coriobacteriales; family Coriobacteriaceae; genus Collinsella. The sequence goes on from CAUCNB010000025.1 coordinate 5,389, forward strand.
CATGGCCGCCATTCTCAACAGCCTGCAGATGAGCTACCAGACGTTTAGGCTGCAAAAACGTACCGACGACGTACTGCGCGTGCTCTCCGCCGTCAAGGCCGAGCTGCCACGTTATCAGGCGGCACTGCGCCGCGCCCAGCAGCAGATCGAGACCGCGGGTAAAACGGTCGAGGGCATCATCACCACGCGCACCAACGTCATGGAGCGCAAGCTCAAGGACATCGACGCGCTGGAGGATGCTGGGGAAGCCGACGCGATTTTGGGCTTGGAGTCCGCAGGCCTGCTCGCAGACCAAAAAGACGAGGACTAGCTGCATCTGACGGCGGGGCGCCGGCGTAAACGCGGGTGCCCACCGCTTTTCGCATCGTGCTTGCCTGAAGTGCGCTTCAATGTGCAACAATGGCGTTTCGCCCTATCAGACGCGAAAGGAAGCCCATGTCTCAGAGAAGCACCAGTCCGCTCAAACGCTCCACCGTGCGCCGCACGCTGCAGCGTTTTTGGGACGTCACGCGCACGCAGCCGCTGATCGTCTTTCTCTCGGTGTTCTCGTCGGCGGGCTACATCTTTTTGCTCACGTTTTCCAACACCTACGTGATGGCCCTCATTGTCGACCGCATTCAAGCCGGTCCCGTGGCGGGTGACCAGGTGTTTGAGGTCTTCGCCCCCTATATCCTGGCGCTCGTGCTCGTTAACCTGGTGGGTCAAATCCTCTCCAAGCTGCAGGACTACACCGTCTACAAGCTCGAGATTGCGGGCAACTATCACCTGGCGCGTCTGTGCTTCGACACGCTCTCCAACCAATCCATGACATTCCATACCAGCCGCTTTGGCGGATCGCTTGTGAGCCAGACAAGCCGTTTTATGAGCGGCTATACGGGCTTGGTCGACGTGACGGTGTATTCGCTCATCCCCACCATCACCTCGGTCATCTGCACCGTGGCCGCACTCGCTCCGGTGGTGCCCACATTTACCGTGATCCTGGTGGGCATCATGGTCGTCTACATTGCGTTTGTCTGGCTTATGTACAAGCGCATCATGCCACTTTCGGCCGCGACGTCCGCCGCGCAGAATAAGCTCTCGGGTGTGCTGTCCGATGCGGTAACGAACATCTTGGCCGTCAAGACCTGCGGGCGAGAGGACTTTGAACGCGATCTGTTCGATGCCGCCGACCGTGCCGCGCGCGATGCCGAAACGGTATCGATGCACGCCATGATGCAGCGCAACTTTACGACCTCGGGCCTTATCGTCATCACCATGGCCGTGGTGAGTGTGTTCGTGGCGGGCGGCAACGCGTGGTTTGGCATCTCGGCCGGCTCGCTCGTCATGATCTTTACCTACACCTATAACCTCACCATGCGTCTGAACTACGTGAGCTCCATGATGCAGCGTATTAACCGCGCTTTGGGCGATGCGGCAGAGATGACGCGCGTGCTGGACGAGCCGCGTCTGGTGGCAGACGACGAGAACGCCCCCGAGCTCAAGGTGCGCGAGGGCGCAATTGATTTTGAGCACTTGAGCTTTGCGTACCGTGACGCTGCGGCGGGCGAGAACGTGTTCGATGGCCTGACACTTCATGTGGCGGCGGGCCAGCGCGTGGGCCTGGTGGGCAAATCGGGCTCGGGTAAGACGACGCTTACCAAGCTGCTGCTGCGCCTGAACGATGTTCAGGGCGGCCGCGTGCTCGTGGACGGTCAGGATGTCTCGCGCTGCACGCAGCAAAGCCTGCGCCGCCAGGTTGCCTACGTGCCGCAGGAGGCGCTGCTGTTCCACCGCTCCATTCGCGAAAACATTGCCTACGGTCGTCCCAACGCCACTGATGAGCAGATTCGCGAGGCCGCGCGCCTGGCCAATGCCCTGGAGTTTATCGACCGATTGCCCCGTGGCTTTGACACCATGGTGGGTGAGCGCGGTGTCAAGCTCTCGGGCGGCCAGCGTCAGCGCGTGGCTATCGCCCGCGCGATTCTCACCGACGCGCCGATTCTAGTGCTCGACGAGGCGACCTCTGCCCTTGACAGCGAGTCCGAGGCGCTGGTGCAGGAGGCGCTCGAGAACCTGATGCGCGGGCGCACCTCCATTGTGGTGGCGCACCGCCTGTCCACCGTGGCGGCGCTCGACCGCATTGTGGTGTTGGCCGATGGTGAGATTGTCGAGGACGGCACGCATGCGCGGCTCGTCGAGGCGGGTGGCGAGTACGCGAGTCTGTGGAGCCGTCAGACCGGCGCATTCTTGGAGGCGTAAGCGTCTCGGACGTGGGACAATTGTGCCCATAAGTTTATTGTGCCGTTGAGCCGAGGAGTCGTTATGCCACGCGAGACCAATGCCGCCAAGCGCGAGCGCGCCATCGAGGTGTGTGAGCGCCTCAACCGTCGCTATGGCCCGGTCGAGTGCTTTTTGGACCACGAGAATCCCTTTAGGCTGCTGATCGCGGTGCTGCTCTCGGCTCAGACGACCGACGCGCAGGTCAACAAGGTGACGCCGCGGCTCTTTGCCCAGTGGCCCACGCCCGAGACCATGGCGGGAGCGAGTGTGGCCGATGTGGCCGAGACCATTAAGTCGCTCGGCTTTTATAAGAGTAAGGCCAAGCATGCCGTGGAGGCCGCGCAGATGATCGTTGCCGACTACGGTGGCGAGGTACCGGCCGACATGAAGGAGCTTGTAAAGCTGCCGGGCGTGGGGCGCAAGACGGCGAACATCGTACTCAACGTGGGGTACGGTATCGTGGAAGGCATCGCGGTGGATACACACGTCAACCGCATCGCGCACCGCCTGATGCTGAGCCCCAAGACGCATGCCAAGGAGCCGCTCAAGACCGAGCAAGATCTGCTCAAGATTTTGCCACACGAGTATTGGGAGTCGGTCAACCACCAATGGATCACCTTTGGTCGCGAGATCTGCGACGCCCGCAAACCCAAGTGTGACGAGTGTCCGCTGGCAGATTTGTGCCCCAGCGTGCGCGTAGCGGGGTAGGGCGGAACGCATCTTCGTCTGGCGTTTTTGTTGCGGGGCTGGGCGTACGCTTGAGCCGGAGTCCTCTCCATGCGCTACCATGACAGGCAACGAATTTGACGAACGACCCGCCGAGCATGCCTCGGCGGGCTTTTGGCGTTGCAATGCCGGAGGAACAGCATGCTCATTCACCGTATAGCCGCGCAGCTCTACACTGCCGAGGCACTGCAGACCGTCGAGGCCGGGCTCGATTCTGGCGAGGACGTGACGCTGGCCGTGTCTCAGTCGGGCCGAACGCTCATGGCGGCCGCCCAGTTTGCGCGTCGTCCGCGCCCCACGGTCTACATCGTGAGTGGTGAGGATGCGGCCGATCGCGCCGCACGCAGTCTGGCCGCCTATGTGGGCCTGGCGCACGTGTGCCGCTTTCCCGAGCGCAAGGACTACCCTTGGCGCGAGCAGGCGCCCGACGATGCCGTGGTGGCCCAGCGCTGCGAGGCGCTCGGGCGCATCGTGCGCGGGGACAACTGCATCATGGTCGCCTCGGCCCGCGCGCTGCTGCGCTGTGTGCCGCCGGTCGAGAGCTGTTACTGGGAGTCGACGACCTTTGCGGTGGGTGAGGAGATTCCTTTTGACGAGGTACCGCAGCGCCTGGTGGGCATGGGCTACACCAATGCCGGCGCCGCCGACGCGCCCGGCCTGTTCCGCGTGCATGGCGACACCGTCGAGGTATTTCCCGCGCAGGAAAAGGCGCCCGTGCGCATTGAGTTTTTCGGCGACGAGATTGACCGCATCCGCCGTATGGTGAGTTCAACGGGTCAGACCATCGGCAACGAGGACAGTATCGAGATCTTCCCGTGCCGCGAGCTGGCACTTACCGACGAGGCGGTCCACAACATGCATGTGGCGCTCTATCGCGCCAGCCAGGACGACAGCAAGTTGGCGGCGCTGCTCGAGATGGTGGATGCGCGCATCGTCACGCCTGAGCTCGACCGCTTTTTGCCGGTGATGTACGGCCAGACCGTGAGCCCGTTGTCGCACGTGAGCGGCAAGGCGCTCGTGGTGCTGTCCGAGCCGCGCTCGCTGTTCGACGATTGCCTGCGCGCCTACGAGGATATCGAGGCGCGTGCCGGCGAGGCGGGGGTCGACCGTCTGGACGGCCTGTACGTGCGTGCCCAGCAACTCGACTTTGGCTCCCAGCAACGCCTGAACTATGTGAGCCTCATCCGTGCCGGTGGTGCGGTGACGGCCGAGCTCAAGATTGAGCAGCCGGCCATTGCGGGCTCGGACAATCGCTTTATGACGCGTATCCAGGAGGTCGTGGGCAAGCGCTATGCCTGCGTGTTTGCCATCCCCGACCGCGGTGCGCGCGAGTCGATGGAGCTCACCTTTGGCGACGAGGGCATAACCTTTGAGGAGTCACTGACGGCCGCGCCCGAAAACGCCGGTGTTATCGGTGACCGTGTACGCGTGGCGGCGGCGGATTCTGCCGACCGTGCCGCCCGCCAGGAGGCCCATGCTTCCATTCGCGAGCGCAAGGCCGACGCGCTTAACGCCCGCTCGCTCGAGGCGGGTGCCGCCCAGGCTGCCGCCGGTGTCGCCGTGCCCACCATCTCGCGCGGACGCGTGACCTTTGTCGATGCCGCTCTGCCGCAGGGCGTGGTGGTGCCCGATGCCAACCTGGCCGTGTTCTCGATCGCCGACCTCAACGCCCGCATGGATGTCAATCGCGCGCGCAGCCGCCGCAAGGTTGACATTACGCAGATCACCTTCCCGTTTAAGCCGGGCGACTACGTGGTGCACGCAACGCATGGCATCGCGCTCTTTAGCGAGATCGCGCGCCAGGAAGTGGGCGGCAAGGAACGCGACTACTTTTTGCTGGAATATGCCGACGGCGACAAGCTCTACGTGCCGCTCGAGCAGGTCGACCGCATCACGCGCTATGTTGGCCCCGACGGCGACAAGCCGCGCCTGACCAGGCTCAACACCGCCGACTGGACGCGTGCCACCAACAAGGCGCGCAAGAACGCCAAAAAGCTGGCGTTTGACCTGGTCGATTTGTATACGCGTCGCTCGTCGATTACCGGTATCGCCTGCCCGCCCGATACGCCCGAGCAGATCGAGATGGAGGAGAGCTTCCCCTACGACGAGACGCGCGACCAGCTGGAGGCTATCGCCGACATCAAGGCTGACATGGAGGCGCCCAAGCCCATGGACCGCCTGCTCTGCGGCGACGTGGGCTTCGGCAAGACCGAGGTCGCCCTGCGCGCGGCCTTTAAGTGCGTGGACTCCGGCCGCCAGGTCATGGTGCTCTGCCCCACGACCATTCTGGCCCAGCAGCACTACGAGACGTTCTTTGAACGCTTTGCCCCGTTTGGCCTTGAGGTCGAGGTTCTCAGCCGCTTCCGTACGCCGGCGCAGCAAAAGCGCGCACTCAAGGCGTTTGCCGAGGGCGCGATTGACGTGCTTATCGGCACGCACCGCCTGCTTTCGGCCGATGTGAACCCCAAGAACCTGGGCCTGGTGATCATCGACGAGGAGCAGCGTTTTGGCGTGCAGCACAAGGAGCAGCTCAAAAACCTGCGCGAGCAAATCGACGTGCTCACGCTCTCGGCAACGCCTATTCCGCGAACCATGCAGATGGCCACGAGCGGCGTGCGCGACATGAGCCTGATCACCACGCCGCCGACCGGGCGCCGTCCCGTTATCGTGCACGTGGGGGAGTACGACCCCGACGTGGTGAGTGCGGCGATTCGCCTGGAGGTGGGTCGCGGCGGCCAGGTGTACTACGTGTCCAACCGCGTCAAGACCATCGACGACGCCGTGGCGCGCGTGCACGAGGCCGCGCCCGAGGCGCGCGTGGGCGTGGCGCACGGCAAGATGAGCCCGCGCGAGGTCGAGGACGTGATGATCGAGTTCGCGACCAAAAAGATCGACGTGCTCATCGCCACGACCATCGTGGAGAGCGGCATCGACAACGCGACCGCCAACACACTGATCATCGAAGACTCGCAGCGTCTGGGTCTGGCACAGCTTTACCAGCTTAAGGGCCGCGTGGGCCGCTCGGCCACGCAGGCATACGCGTACTTTATGTTCCCCGGCGAGCTGCCACTTACCGAGGAGGCAACGGCACGCCTGACTGCACTTTCCGAGTTCCAGGACCTGGGCAGCGGCATGCGCATCGCCATGCGCGACCTGGAGATCCGCGGCGCCGGCTCGCTTATGGGCGCCGAGCAGCACGGCAACCTGTCGAGCGTGGGCTTTGACCTGTTTACGCAGATGCTGGGCCAGGCCGTGGCAGAGGCACGCGGTGACGACGATGCCGGCGTGGAGGCGGCGAGCGTGGGCATTAACCTGCCGGCCGACTACTTCTTGTCCGAGGAGTACCTGCCGGCGGTGGATCAGCGCGTGCTCGTGTACCGTAAGCTCGCAGCGGCTGAGGACCTGGAGAGCATCGACGAGGTGCAGGAAGAGACCGAGGCCGCGCATGGCGAGCTGCCGTTGGCGGGACTCAATCTGTTCAACCGCGCGCGTATCCGTATCCGCGGCGAGCGCTTGGGGCTCGAGAGCGTCACGCTCAGCGGCGGACGCATCACGTTTTTGGGCGTAGACGTGCCTAAGAAGGTGGCCTTTGAGCTTAAGACCCGCTATGGCGCGGTGAACTTCCCCAAGAGCCGCAAGCTGTCGGTGCCCTACAAGGCGGGTGCCGGCGCGGGCAGCGGCCTGGGTCGCGGCCTCGACGCCAACGACGGCACCGGCCCCGTGGCCGCGGCGCTCATGCTGCTGCAACAGCTGGGTGCGAGCGACGACGACTAACGGGTCGACGCTGCAAACGCCCCATTTGGGCAATCTGGTTCCATCGAAAGGAAAGCATGTTCGGGTATATCTATAAGAAAGATGCCGCCATTATCGCGGTCATCCTGGCCTTTTGTCTGCTCGTCGGGTCTTTTTTCGATTACCAAATCTCGAGTGCGCTGTTCAACTCGTCTAGCCTGTTTGGCCGCTTTGTCGAGGCGGCCGGCGAGCTGCCGTTCGAGCTGACGGCGAGCGTCGCGGGCATTATGCTCGTGCGCTCGGCACGTCCCGATTCCAAGGCGAGCAAGTGGCTCGCCGCGCTGGGCGTTCTGATCAACGTAGGCCTGGTCGGCTACGAGATTATCGGATCGCTGCGCGTCGGCGGCAAGCTTATTGCGTTTCAGCTAGTTCTGACGTTTGCATTGGTCATCGCGGCCAACCTCATCGCCTATCGCCTCACGCGCGACACCGACTCCGACGAGGTCACACGCTGGGCGCTGATGGTGCTTGCCGTGTGGGTCGCTCAGGCCATCATCCTCAACGTGGTTGTCAAGCCGCTGTGGTCGCGCCCGCGCATGCGCGTGATCGAGGTCACGCCGGGGCTCAATTTTCAGCCGTGGTGGGTGATTGGCAACCCCGACAAGTGGAGCTATATTGCGGCCGGCGTAATCAAGGACGGCTTTAAGTCGTTTGCGAGCGGACACACGGCGCACGCGGCGATCGGCCTTATGCTCGCCGGGCTTTCTGCGGCGTCCTTTAAGGAAAAGCCGTCGCGACGCCGCGCGGTCTTTTGGGTCGCTGCCGTGGTCGCGGCGCTCGTCGCCTTTGGCCGCATCGTGATCGGTGCACACTTTTTGACTGACGTGAGCTGCGGCTTTGCCCTGGTGTTGGCACTTGAGTGCCTTGCCGCACGCATTGCCTATCCGGGCGGCGTACAATAGCGGCGTTTAAATCATCGGGCCCATGCCCGGCTAGAGAGGATTGCCATGCTCGCGTTCAACAACGACTATTCCCACGGTGCTCATCCGGCAGTGCTGCAGGCGCTCGTCGATACCAACATGGAGCCGCAGCCCGGCTACGGTACCGATGCGCACACCGAGCGTGCCAAGCAGCTGATTCGCGAGGCCTGTCAGGCCCCCGATGCCGACGTGTTCTTGCTGGTGGGCGGCACGCAGGCCAACGCGACGGTGATTGACATGCTGCTCGCGCCCTACGAGGGCGTCGTTGCCGCCGAGACCGGCCATGTCGCTTGCCACGAGGCGGGCGCCATCGAGTTTGGCGGCCACAAGGTGCTCACCATCCCCGGCTACGAGGGCAAGATGCACGCCGAGGATCTCGAGAACTATATCCAGGTGTTCTACGAAAACGAGAGCTACGAGCACACGGTGTTCCCGGGCGCCGTGTACGTGAGTCTATCGACCGAGTACGGCACGCTGTACTCCAAGGCCGAGCTCGCGGCGATTCACGCGGTGTGCCAGAAGCGCGAGATTCCGCTGTTTGTGGACGGTGCTCGTCTGGCCTATGCACTGGCGGCCGATGAGTGCGACATTACCCTGCCCGAGCTGGCGCAGCTGTGCGACGTGTTCTACATCGGCGGCACCAAGTGCGGCGCGCTTTGCGGCGAGGCTGTGGTGTTCTGCGGCATGCACGCTCCGGCGCATCCCATTCCGCGTATTAAGCAGCACGGCGCGCTGTTGGCCAAGGGCCGCCTGACGGGCGTGCAGTTTGAGGCGCTCTTTACCGATGGCCTGTATTTTGAGATTGGCCGACAGGCGATTCAGACGGCCCAGGCGCTGCGTCGTGTGCTGCACGAGCGCGGCTACCAGTTCTTTTTGGAGACGCCCACAAACCAGCAGTTTGTGATTCTGCCCAACGAGGACATGGCCCGCATTCGCGAGCATGCGGCGATCGAGTACTGGGAAAAGTACGACGATACCCACACGGTGGTGCGCTTTTGCACCAGCTGGGCCACGACGCAGGAGGACATCGACGCGCTGGCGGCTGTCCTGTAGCCTGATGTAATGACGAGGGGCCGCCTTGCGCTGGGTTTGGCGCAAGGCGGCCTTTGTTTTTGAGAGAGAAGGGTTGTATGACCGAGATGTCCGAGCCGGCGATTCGCCTGGCGACGCCCGAAGACGCGCCGGCGTTGCTTGCCATCTATGAGCCGTATGTGCGCCAGACGGCGATTACCTGCGAATACGAGGTGCCGAGCGTTGAGGAGTTCGCCGGGCGCATCGAGCGTACGCTCAAGCGCTATCCGTATCTGGTGATGGAGCTGGACGGGCGTCCGGTAGGCTATGCCTATGCGAGTCCGCTCAACAGCCGCGAGGCATACGACTGGTCGGTCGAGACGTCGATTTACCTGGCACGCGACGTGCGCCACGGCGGGCTGGGCCGCAAGCTGCACGATGCGCTCAAGCAGTGCCTGATCGCGATGGGCATCACCAACATGTGCGCGCTCATCGCCGTGCCGCACGACAAGGACGACGAGTATCTAACGCACAACAGCCAGGACTTCCATGCCCATATGGGATATCGCTTGGTGGGTGCTTTCGACCGCTGTGCCCAAAAGTTCGACCGCTGGTACGACATGTGCTGGATGGAGCTGGTCCTGGCCGAGCGCACCCCCAACCAGCCCAAACCAACCTGGTTCCCCGACCTTCCTAAACCTACCATTTAGGGACAGGTTTATTTTGGCAGGTTTTTGGCTGTCTTGTGGTATCAAATCGCCGCAAGTAGCGTGGCGTTTGTACGCTATTTTGACCTGGATTGTCCCCTCGGGACGCCTTGCGGGCTAAGTGAGTAGACTTTTTTGGCGCAGGCCGAGCACAAAGCGTATCTGCCTTAGTAAAACCGCAGGTCACGGAGGTGGCTGTTTTGAATGTGCTCGGCAGCTCGCGAAAAGTCTACTCACTTAGATTTACGGTGCTGGATATTTTGGGCAGGAACAGTTGAGCTTGGGCGGCGAGTGTTGCCAGGCGATGTTGGCATTTGCGCCATGCCGGCTTGAGATTTAATAAAAACCGCAGGTAAAACGTTTATTAGGTACATTTTGCCTCGTTTGGTGCGCTAGCCGATGGGCTCGGTGTATTTGGCGCGGTCGGTGCGTTGGATGCGCTTGGAGACATGGAGCGGACGGCCGTCGGTGTCGTAGACGTAGTCGGTGATCAGGATCAGCGCCTGCCCGCGCTCGACGTTGAGCAAAAATGCCTCGTTTTGCGACGCATAGCACACCTCAAAGGTCTTATGCCCCTGCGCCGGCGCGCGATGGAACTCCTGGCGCAGCGTGGCGTAGAGCGAACCGTTGATATCGCGATCGATGAGCGACCCAAAGCTTGGCGGCAAATAGGTGGTCTCCAGGCACAGTGGCGCATCGTCCAGGTAACGCAGGCGGACAAGTTTGACAAGCTTGCTGCCCACGCTAGCGTCAAAGAACTTGGCCACGCTGCCCATTGCTTTGGCAAAGCCCGAGTCCACCGTGCGCGTGGTGGGCTTCATGCCCTGGCCTTCGACCTGCTTGGTATAGCTCGAAAACACCAGGTTGTTCTCGTGGAGCGCCGGTGTGTCGGCCACAAAGGCGCCGCGCCCGCGCTCGGTTCGAATCAGGCCCTCGTCAACAAGCACCTTAAGGTCATGGCGCACGGTGCTGCGCGACAGGCCCGATTCGTCCATGAGTTCCATCTCGGACGGCAGTTTATCTCCGCGGGCGTAGGTGCCGGCGGCAATGCGGTCGCGAAGCGTTGCCGCCAGACGCTCGTATTGGGTCAAGTTCTTTTTCGACGAAGTGCTCATGCGAACAACCTGTATCTAACTTGTATGCTTACAGAACCAAGCATGTATCCAACATGACAACAAAACCGCTGGTAATGGCTTGCCGAAAACTTTACCAGCAAAATTTCTAAGACAAATATAGCATACAACTAGTCGACATAACCAAAACATGTATGTAACTTGTATGCCATCGAGAGCATCAAACGAGAAGAAAGGCTGATGCACGATGACTACTCAGGAACAGGTTAAGGACGTCGTCTCCCAGGTTTTGGCTGACAAGGCAGACAAGGGCGGCATCAAGCGCGTCGTGTGGATTGGCGCCGGTGGATCCAACGGCGGCAACTATCCTGCCCAGTACTTTATGGAGCACGAGGCCACGCAGGTCGTGAGCTCCAGCTACACCAGCAACGAGTTCGTGCACGCCACGCCTGCCTACGTCAACGAGAACACCCTGGCCGTCGTCGTGTCCATGCGCGGCACCAAGGAGACCATCGTCGCCGCCCAGGTCGCCAAGAACCACGGCGCCAGCACCATCGCCATCTATGTTGACGAGTCCGGCCTCACCGAGGTCTGCGACTACAAGATCCAGTACGACAGCCTGGCCATCGACGAGTCCTGCATGGGCCGCACCAACTCCGCCGTCGTGACCATGATTGCTATGGAGCTTACGCAGCAGACCGAGGGCTATGCCGAGTACGAGGCCGCTATGGCCGCCTTCGACTTGGTCGACCCCATCTATCGCAAGGCTGTCGAGTACACCCGTCCGCTCGCTGCCAAGTGGGCCGAGCAGAACGCCGACAAGCCCTGCATCAACGTTATGGCTCAGGGCCCGCTCTTTGGTGCCGCCTACGTCTTTAGCATCTGCAACGTGCAGGAGATGCTGCAGATCGACTCCTGCACCATCAACACCTGCGACTTCTTCCACGGTCCCTTCGAGATCCTGGACAAGCGTACCTCGCTGTTCCAGCTCATCAGCGTCGGCCGCAGCCGCTGCAACGACGAGCGCGGCATTCGCTTTGTCAACCAGTACGGTGGTGAGCGCGTCTACCAGCTCGACGCCAAGGAGCTCGGCCTCAACGACATCAAGGACAGCGTGAGCGAGTACTTCAACCACCTGATCTTTGCCCCGATCCTCAACAACGTCTACATGCGTGCGCTCTCCGCCGTCACCCACAAGGACTACATGACGCGCCGTTACATGTGGAAGCTGGATTACTAAGGGATAGAGCGGCCTAACAGCTCAATACCCCTCATGAGTTGCGGTGGAATAGTTCCTGTTTGGGAGTGTGAAGCCTCTGTTTGAGAACTATTTCACCGCAACTGCTAGAGCGGCACTTGGGGACGTTCCCTTTCTGCCGGCAGTTAGGGATGTTCCTTTTGTGCCGGCAGTTGGGGACACTCCTTGTGTCGAGAGATTTCCCGTTCGCCGATTTGTGCCTTGAAAAATGTATATAACGACTATAACGTAGCATGAAACATATTGGAAATAATACTGAGGAGGCTGCGTTGAAGAGGAGCAATCTGGGCTATGTGCTGGTGCTGATCGCCGCGCTTATGTGGGGCAGCATCGGAATCTTTGTAAACGGCATCTCGGCCATGGGCGTTTCGTCCCAGAGCATGGCTGCCTTTCGCTTGTTGGTCGGAGCGCTTATCTTGGCGCCGGTCCTGATGTTTATGGGCTGCCGTCCGGGTGAGGGGTCTACCGTGGTTCAGGGTCCGCTGACCCTGTTCAAGGCAAGCCCTAAAGAGCTTGTTTCCTGCGCGCTTGTCGGTATCGTCGGTTTGGCTGCCGCCAACACCTGCTATTACGAGTGCATGCGCGAGGTGGGCATGTCCACGGCATCGGTGCTGCTCTACACGTCGCCGGTGTTTGGCGTCGCGCTCGGCCGCGTCCTTTATCGCGAGGACGTGACCCTCAACAAGCTCGTTGCCATTGTCTTTAACATCGTTGGCTGTGTGCTTGCGGTGACCAATGGCGACCTTTCCGGTTTTCATTTTTCGGTTTGGGGCGTCACGTCGGGCGTGATTGCAGGCCTTTGTGGTGCGTCGCTCGCGGTGTTTAGCCGGATAGCAACCAAGACGGTCCACCCGCTGGCTGTCACGTTTTGGGGCTTTGTTTTTGGCGGTGCGGTTATGGCAGCTATCGCGGCTCCGTGGCCGGATGTCGCCGCGGCAATGTCGCCACAGCTGCTGCTGCTGTTCCTTGGCTTTGGACTCATACCCACAGCCGTGGCTTACATCTTATATATGCAGGGTCTGTCCATGGGGCTCGAGACGTCGAAAGTTCCCGTCGTAATGTCATTCGAGACAGTCGTCACCGTACTGCTGGGCATTGGTGTCTACGCCGAGCCCGCCGGCGCGATCAAAGTTCTGGGCATCGTTTTGGTGCTCGCGTCCATCGTGATTATGAACACCGACTTTTCCAAGCTGCGCAACAGTGTGTTTGTCGGCCATGTCGTTGAGAGCATGACCTTTAAGCCCAACGCGTGGTGGACGGAGAAATCGCAGGACATGGATCTCTTCCGCGAGCGCACGGGCATTGCGCTGGAGCCCACCGTGCAGGAAAGCCCCTGGTACTTCGTGCGATAGGGGATTGGCGGTGTGTTTGAGCAGGTAGCGCCCGGCGTTTGATCGGGCGGCGCCTAGCCAGCGCCGACCTACCCAAGACCATCGTTTCGATTGCGTTAAACCCGCCAACGGTCGTTTTTCACCCGCGAACGGTTTATATACTAATTATCAATATAAGCAACGTATAAGACGTTATAATGACCATAACGAAAAGGAGGAGGCAAGATGAATCAGATCATTCTCGCATCTCATGGCGGCCTGGCCGCAGGCGCCAAAGACACGCTCGAGATGGTTCTCGGCGACGTGTCGAACGTCCACGTCGTGTCGCTTGCTCGTGACGACAAGGAGCCCATCACCAATAAGGTTGAGGCTATGATCGCCACGTTCAACGCGGACGACACCGTGTATGTGCTAACCGATATGCTCGGTAGCTCGGTCAACAACAACATGGTCGAGCTTTCCAAGAACGGCACGAAGTTCACGGTTGTCAGCGGTTTCAACATCCCGCTGGCGCTCACGCTTGCTATGAGCCCCGCCCCCGTCAAGGGCACCGAGCTCGCGGCCCTCATCAACGAGGCCCGCACCGGTCTGACCAACCCCAACGCACCGGTCGAGGTCGCCGCGGCTCCCGCCAAGAAGGCCAAGGCGTCCCGTCACAGCTCCGGTCCCGCCAAGATCGTCCTCGCACGTCTTGACTACCGTCTGCTGCACGGCCAGGTCGTCTTTACCTGGACCACCAAGGTTCAGGCCGAGCGCATCATCGTCGTCGACAACGCTGCCGCCAACGATGACATCAAGAAGGGCGCTCTTAAGCTGGCCAAGCCCCAGGGCGTGCGCCTGAACGTCTTCACCGTTGAGCGTGCCCTTGCCAAGATGGACAAGCTCAACACCCTCGGCGAGCGCGTCATGTTCGTCTTTGGCAACACTGCCGAGATGCTGCAGTTCTGCCAGGGCTACAAGCTCGACGCCATCAACCTGGGCGCCACCGCCAACCACGACGGTGCCGAGCAGGTCGGCGGCAAGGACAGCTCCGTCTTCTTCGACGCCACCCAGAAGGCCGACGTCAACCAGCTGCTCGACATGGGCATCAAGCTCTACGTCCAGCAGACCCCTACGTATCAGAGCGTCGACATCGACGCCAAGCTGTAATCAACCAGGCGTTTGCCTGACTGAAAGGAGAAGGGTATGAATACGTTCATCAGTGCGGTGCTCGTCGGCCTCGTCGGCGTGTTCTGCATGTGGGACTCCCGCCTGCTCGGTCGTCTTAACTTCGAGCAGCCCCTCGTTGGCGCTACGCTCGTCGGTCTGCTGCTGGGCGATGTGCCCACCGGCCTTGCCGTCGGTGCCGCCGTCGAGCTCGTGTCCATGGGCCTGGTGCAGGTCGGCGCCGCCGTTCCGCCCGATATGGTCCTGGGCGGCATCGTGGCCGCTGCCTTTGCGTGCCTGACCGATGCTTCCGCCGAGACCGCCATGACGATCGCCATCCCGGTCGCCGTCCTGGGCCAGCTCCTCGGCATCGTGTTCCGTTCCATCATCGCCGCCCTCACCCATGTGGCAGATAGCGCGATCGATAACGGAAAGTTCAAGACCGCCTACCGCATGCACATCTGCGCCGGCTCCGGTCTGTACGCCGTCATGTACTTCCTGCCGATCTTCCTGGCCGTCTTTGTTGGCACCGACCTGGTTCAGGCCATCGTCAACATGGTTCCCGAGTGGCTGTCCACTGGTCTTAACGTTTCGACCAAGATCATGACCGCCTACGGCTTGGCCCTGCTGCTCACCATGATGATCAAGAAGGGTATGACTCCGTTCCTGTTCATCGGTTTCCTGCTCGCCGCTTACCTCAACCTGTCCGTCATCGCGGTCGCTCTGATCGGTGTGTGCCTGGCTGTCGTCTTCATGGGCTTCAAGTTCAACGGTTCCCATGCAGCCGCCGGTGTCGATTCCGACTACGATCCGCTCGAAGACGACGAAGACTAAGGAGGAACACACTATGGCAACCGCAACCAAGGACGTGTCCCTGAACAAGAAGGTCAGCCAGTTCTTCTGGCGCTCCTGGGCCATCCAGGCCTCTTGGAACTACGAGCGTCAGATGAACATGGGCTTCCTCTACGGCATGGTTCCCACGCTCGATCGCCTCTATCCGGATGAGTCCGACCCCAGGCAGCTCGCTGCTAAGAAAGAGGCTTACCACCGTCACATGGCGTTCTACAACTGCACCCCGCAGACGAGCGCTTTCATCCTGGGCCTCTCCGCCTCCATGGAGGAGGAGTACGCCAAGGATCCCGAGAACTTCGATCCCGATTCGATCAACGCGGTCAAGACCTCCCTCATGGGTCCGCTTTCCGGCATCGGTGACTCCTTCTTCCAGGGCACCATCCGCGTTATCGCCTTTGGTCTGGGCGTCCAGCTGGCTCAGCAGGGCTCCATCATGGGCCCGATCCTGGCCATGCTCATCTCCATCGTGCCTTCCGTGCTGATCACGTGGTTTGCCGCCAAGATCGGCTACCAGGGTGGCCACGAGTACCTGAGCAAGCTCCAGGGCGGCGACCTCATGGAGAAGCTCATGTATGTCTGCGGCATCGTGGGCCTTATGTCCGTGGGCGGCATGATCGCTACACTGATCGGCGCCACCACCCCGCTGCAGTTCGCTGAGGGTACCGTCGTTATCCAGGACATCCTGGACGGCATGATGCCCCAGATGATCTCCCTCGGCCTCACCGGCCTTATGTACTGGCTCATCAAGAAGAACGTCAACACCGGTTGGCTTCTCGTGATCGCCATCGTGGGCGGCATCGCCCTCTCCGCGGCCGGCATCCTGGCCTAGTCGCGACCAAGCGCCTAACCGCTTTCCCCCGGGGGCCTGCCTGGCATCCCATACCCCAGGCAGGCTTCCATCCCTAGATGTGTCAAAGGGACAGTTCCTTTGACACATCCTCAACGGGCCGGCGACTCGGTCCAAACCACGGTAACCCTGCGAGCGCCCGGCAATGTGGCGCCGCAAAAAATCGAAAGGAATGTGTCAGATGTACGAGATCGACCTTAACCTCCCTAAGCAGATCGTCGCTGACGTCCTGTCCAACCACGAGATCCACAGCGTCGCCTTCGTCGGCTGCGGTGCTTCCATGTCCGACCTTTACCCTGCCAAGTACTTCCTGGCCAACAACACGGACAAGCTGAACGTTCAGATCTTCACCGCTAACGAGTTCAACTACGACACGCCTTCCTGGGTCAACGAGCACACCTTCGTGATCACCTGCTCCCTCGGTGGCTCCACGCCCGAGACCGTCGAGGCCAACAAGACCGCCAAGAAGCACAACTGCCCGGTCGTCTCCCTCACCAACAAGGCCGGCTCCGCTCTGACCGTCGACGCCGACCACGTCATCGTCCACGGCTTCCACGCCAACTACGCTGCCAAGTGCGAGAAGCCCGGCTATGCCATCGCTCTTGCTCTCGAGATCCTTCAGCAGACCGAGGGCTATGACCACTACGAGGACATGATCACCGGCCTCACCAACGTTTTCGATCTCTGCGAGAACGCCGCTCAGCACTGCAAGAAGCTCGCCAAGAAGTTCGCCGAGGACTTCAAGGACGACAAGATGATCTACTTCATGGCCTCCGGTGCCTCCGAGAAGATGGCTTATTCTCACGCCGCCTTCCTGTTCACCGAGATGCAGTGGATCGACGCCGCCGCCTACAACACCGGCGAGTACTTCCACGGCCCGTTCGAGGTTTCCACCGAGGGTAAGCCCTACGTCTTCTTCATGTCCGATGGTGCTACCCGTCCGATGGACGCTCGCGCCCTCACCTTCCTTGAGCGCATGGGCGCCAAGGTCGCTCTGATCGACTCCAAGGACTACGGCCTGGCTGACGCCGTTCCCGCGAGCGTCGTCACCTACTTCAACCCGCTGCTGCACCTCGCCGTTATGCGCGAGTACGGCAACCAGATCGCCGAGGCCCGTCAGCACCCGCTGACCATGCGTCGCTACATGTGGAAGCTTTCCTACTAATCACAAGTAAGTAGACCTTACGGGTTGATTGAGAGGGGATGGGGTTTGCGCCCCGTCCCCTTTTTGCTTTGGGGGCGTGTCTGTCGCGTCGCAAAACACCAGATAAAACCTACCAAAATAAACCTGTCCCTTTTTGGCAGGTGGGAGGAGATGCGTATGATCAAGGCAGTGCTGTTTGATATGGACGGCGTGCTGGTCGATACCGAGTGGTTCTACAACCGTCGCCGCGTGGCGTTTATGGAGGAAAAGGGGTTCCACTTTGACGAGATCCCCGATCTTTCGGGGTCTAACGAGCCTGCCATCTGGAAGTCGCTGGTGCCCGACGATGTTGAGCTGCGCGAGCGCTTGCGCGTTGAGTACAAGCAGGTCTACAGCCCGGTTCACCCTGTTCCGTATGCCGAGCTGCTCAACGAGCAGACGGAGCCGGTGATGCGCGAGCTGCACGAGCGCGGTGTCAAGTGTGCCATCGCGAGCTCGTCCTATCGCGAGCTCATTGACGAGCTGGTGGAGATTGCCGGTATCACCGACGTGCTGGACTACACCATCAGCGGTCACGAGTGCAGTGCATTTAAGCCCGACCCCGAGATCTACCTGCGTGCCATGGAGGCGCTGGGTGTGGAGCCTACCGAGTGCCTGGTTATCGAGGACTCGCCTTTGGGCATCGAGGCCGGCAAGCGCTCCGGCGCGCGCGTCCTGGCACTGCGTCCGCACGAGGGCGTTAACCTGGACCAAACGGGAGCCGACGCCGTCATCGACAACCTCGCCGACATTCTGACCGCTTTGTAGCGTCAATTCGCCGCAAGAAGTGCGGATTCACACGTCTCTTGCGGTGGATTGGCTCATTTTGGCTTCGATTTAGATCCGTTTGGCTTCGACTCGGACTAAGTGAGTAGACTTTTTGGCACATGCCGAGCACAAAGCGTATCTGCCTTAGTAAAACCGCAGGTCGGAGAGGTGGCTGTTTTGAGTGCGCTTGGTAGATCGCGAAAAGTCTACTCACTTAGAATTTGGCTCTTTGGTTGGGGAGCTGCTGGCTCGTTTTGGTTGTCGAGAGAGGGTGAATTGAAGCGCCCTCTCGCGCTCCATGCTACAATCGCCGGCATGCCCCACAATTACATCTGCCTTCGAAAGGAGCCTACGTGGCGAACGCCATCGATCAGCTCACGGACCGCGTGCTCGTGCTCGGCCGTCTCACCATCGTCCGCCGCGCCATTACTGCCGTGGCGGTCACCATCTCCGCCGTTCTCCAGACATTTCTGATTCAGGCGTTCATTCGCCCCGCCGACCTGCTTCCGAGCGGCCTCACCGGCGTCGCGGTCCTGCTCGATCGCGTCACCTCGCTCGGCGGCGTTCATATCGACATCTCGCTCGGCATGCTCGCGCTCAACATCCCCGTGGCGCTCCTTTGCTGGAGCGGCATCAGCAAGCGCTTCGTCATCTTCTCGATGATGCAGGTCATGCTCTCGTCGCTGTTCCTCAACATCTTTCACTTCGCCCCGTTTTTGGGCGACAAGATCATGCTCATCATCTTTGGCGGCGTGGTCTCGGGCCTGGGCGCCGCCATCGCGCTTAAGTCCGGCGCATCCACCGGCGGCACCGACTTTATCGCGCTGTGGGTTTCCAACCATACAGGCAAGACCATCTGGGGCGTCATCTTTGGCTTTAACTGCGCTATCCTGGCGATTTTTGGCTTTATGTTTGGCTGGGACAATGCGGCGTATTCCATCGTGTTCCAGTTTATTTCGACCAAGACCATCGACAGTTTCTACCGACGCTACGACCGTGTGACGCTGCAGATCACGACACGCAAGGCAGACGAGGTCATGACAGCCTATGTTGACCATTTTCAGCATGGCATTAGCTGCGCCGAGGTCATTGGCGGATACAGCCGCGAAAAGATGTATTTGCTGCACGCCGTTGTCTCGACCTACGAGAGCCAGGACATTATCAAGCTGGTGTGCGATATTGATCCCGGCGCCGTGATCAATGTGTTCCACACGCTCAACTTCGTGGGCGGCTGGTGGGGCGGTCATGTCGACGAGCCCATGCCCACGGCCGTACCCGATCCCGACAAGCCCGCGCGCATGGCCAGCAGGCAGGCGCGCCTCAGCGAGCAGGACAGTCTGCAGCAGGACGACGGCAAGTAAGGATTTGCTGTATGTGGTGTATCGTTTTATCAAACTGAGATAACATATAAAAAGACGTTATATACGTATTAGTTATTTCGCTATTTTGATAAGAGTGATCAGATATGCCCGCACCCAAAAATGCACCACTTTACCAGCAGATTTACGACGAAATCAAGGATGCGATCGAGAAAGGTTTTTATGCACCCAAGGAGCGTATCCCGTCCGAGCTTGAGCTTGCCGAGCAGTACGAGGTAAGCCGCATTACGGTGCGTCGCGCCGTTGAGGAGCTGTGCTCCGATGGCTACCTGGTTAAGCAGCAGGGCCGCGGCACCTTTGTCTCCACGCCGCACATCAACCGCCAGTTCCACGCCTCGACGCTGCAGACGTTTACCGCGCTGTGTGCCGACAATGACATGAAGGCGGGTGCACACGTGGTCGATCGCCAGATTGTGCCGGCACGTCAAAACGAGATGGAGTTCTTTGGCCTGCAGAAGGACGCGCTGCTACTGCACATTAAGCGCGTGCGTACGGCCGACGGCGAGCCCATCTTTGAGGAAAACATCTTTGTGCCGTTTGATACATACCGTGAGCTGTTGACGGCCGATCTTGAGGACAAGTCGATTTTTGCCGAGGTCGAGCGTGTTGGCGGAACGCCGATTGTCTCGGTTGGCTACCGTACGGTCGAGGCCGTTCGCGCTAACGCCGAGCAAGCGGCCGAGTTGGGCATTGCTCCGCACGATCCACTGCTCAATCTGCGTGCCGGCTTTATCGGCCCCAATGGCGAGCCGGTCCTGATGGGTAAGCAGTACTACGTGGGATCGCGCTACGTTATGGTGATGTAGCTCTAGTTGCGCGGTTTTCCAAACCGCGCAACGGCTCGACGCTGCAAGCCCGCCAGAGCGGCAATCTGCCTTTCAACTTCGGCGGCATGATCAGAAGTTTTGTTCCGTCGTTCTAACGAACGACGGACCGGTCGACGCTGCAAACGCCCCTAGGCGGCAATCTGACGTTCAATCGTCGGTCGCGTACCGAAGTACGCTTCCCTCCTCTTTCACGTCACCTTGCTCGCTTAGGGGCGTTTTCGCTGACTCATGCTCAACCAGCGACGTTTCCACGCTCATCCGCCTTGGATCGTATTGCCCGTGGCCGGTAGCCGTGCGGCACTGGTCCGCGTGGCGGCGTATAATCGGCGGCAGATGACTTGGACGTTAGGAAACCAT
>CAUCNB010000026.1:0-25542 GCA_958444075.1 uncultured Collinsella sp.
CCCGCCATCGCACTCATTATCTATATGGCACTCATCTCCGCCATCGCGTACTCGCTATGGTCGCGCCTGCTTGCCGTCAACCCCGTCAGCCGCGTCTCGGTCTTTGGGTTTATGAACCCCGTCTTTGGTGTGCTGTTGAGTGCGCTGCTGCTCGGCGAGGGCGCCGGCACGAGCCCCGTTACCGTTATAGTTGCCCTGCTGTTGGTCTGCGGCGGCATCATCATCGTCAACAAACCCAAAAAAGCCTAGAGAGCTCACCTTTTTAGGGAGAACCTTCACACACTTTAGCTTAATGGAATGCACTGGTTCTCGTTGATTTCGCACCGAGTCGCGGCGGCAGACGCCCGTCTTGCCGCACCGCGCCTGGGCATTATGACCGGTGGCCCCCACAAACGCAAAAGGAGCGCACGACCATCGCAACGGTCGTGTGCCCCTTTTCCTAGCGTATCTGAACGCCGGCTTTCTTCTTCTCGCGCTTTACGCGGTAGAGCTCCGCGTCGGCAGCACGAAGCAAGTCTTGCCAGGTATCGACGCCATCACCAACCCGTGCGTAGCCGATGGACATCCGCAACAGATACGGAACCTCGGCGCGCGCGAGCTCATCGTTGATTGTCGCGCACAGATGCATGATATCCTGTTCCGCCACTGCCTTTTGGAGCACCACGAACTCATCGCCACCATAACGTGCGATAAAGCCGCCAGACGCCGAGCAGACTTCTTTGAGCGCAGCGGATATGACCTGAAGAGCGTGGTCGCCCTCCACATGCCCATAGCGATCGTTAATCTGCTTAAAGCCGTCGGCGTCCATCATAAGCAGATATACATCTTCGGCCTGATCCACATTTGAGAAGAGCGACAGCATATAGGTCTCAAAACGGTTGCGATTGTTAAGTCCAGTCAACGGGTCGGTCGAGATGAGCTGCTCCTGGTAGATGATGTAAAGCAGCAACATGCTAATCATTATGCCGACACAAAGGCCGGGCACCGAGTATACGACCTGAAAGGTACCGCCCACCAGGGCCGGAATGGCGAAAAATGCCAAGGTTCGATAGATGGCCTTCGTCTGCAGGCTCTCGACCCTGCGAGATTGCACAAACGCATGCAGGGACGTATGTATAACGTAACAGTAGCTGACGATGGGCTGGATCATATAGGCAAAGCCGCGACGATACACGCCCTGCGAATCGATATAGAACAGGGCGTGCGTCCAGTAACTGGTAAACGCCAGCACGACCACCAGAGCCGTAGGCAACGCTACAAGCACCACCCTATAGCGCGAGGTCAAAAGACGAGAACCCTGCACCGTCTCGGAATAGATAAACCAAATGAGACACGCGATAGCAAAGAGCGAAAACGAAACCGCGTTGGAAATCCAGTTGGCAGCAATGCCCAACGTGCCGTCCACACCGTCCGAAAGCGTCCAGATCATATCGAATAATATGTACGCGGCAGAGGTGTAGCCAAGCATGCTAAACAATAGCTGCTGGGTGCTCGAGAACAAGGAGCAACGACTTCGCACGGCAAGCCCGATAAGAACAATCATGCATAGCACGAATATCTCAATCTTGAGTGCCTTAACCACTAGCGCCATCCCTTCAATACCCAAGTGGTCAGAATCGCCCAATTCGAATCAGGGCAATAAACACCCCTTTACTCCGCAGGGGTAAAGGGGATAATAGCAGAGCGCCCGAACATCACTGCAAAACAGTTTCTGTTCGGGCGCCCATACGGCGCGAATTGCACACGCCGGCATCATTGATGGGTATCGATTGCTACTCGCCATCGATGTCAGTCGCGACGGCCTCCTCGATGGCCTCGACACCGACAGGCGACAGATCCTCCTTGCCTTGGCAGAACTTCTTGTCGACCCAGCCAGTCAGAATCGGAGCCATGATCGCCGTGATGATAACGGCGGTGGCGATCTGAGCGTACGCGGTGGGCGCAAGCTCGGCGTAACGCGGTGCGACCTCGGCGAGGGCAACCGGTGTGGTCATAGCCGTGCCGGCAATGGTGGAGCAAGCCACAGCGGCCTTGCCATTGCCGCCGCACAGACGCTCGAACGCAAAGGTGATGGGACCGACGACAAACAGCGTGACAAGGCCCAGCAAGATGCCGGAAATACCGCCGGTGATAAAGCTCGACAGGCTCATGGACGCACCGAGCTGAAATCCGATGACGGCAATCGCGGGATTGGCACCGGGAACCAGCAGGTTCTTGATAAACGGGAACAGGTTGCCCAGAACCATGCCAATAACGAGTGGCAAGATGGAGCCGATAATGGTGCCAATGGGAATGTTGGCGAGGCCGGAAACACCGAGGATGATCATCGTGACGGCGGGGCCAGCCGTAAAGAACAGGATACCGACGGCGCCCTGCTCGGACTCATCGCCGAACTCGCCCATGATGCCCGTATAGAGCGCCATGTTGCAAAACGTGATGCCGCCGATGATAGACACGGAGCTCAGACCCAGGAAGTTGTCGTTAAAGAAATATGCCACGCCCAGGCCGAGAGCCGCTGCGACGACCAGCTTGGGGATCAGCACGACGATACCGGTCTTGATGGCACCCGGCGTGGACTTAAAGCTGATGCCGGCGCCCACAAACAGCAGGATCGCGGCGACGATGGTATTGGAGCCACCGCGGCAGGCAGCCGTAAAGAAGCCGCCGATCTCAAAAACCTGCGGGCAGAAGGTGTTGAGCAAAAGACCGACGATCATCGGATAGATCATGATGTCGCCCGGGATGCGCGGGACCTTGAATTTCTTTTGCTCGTTGGCGGTCGCTTCCTGTGCCATGAAACCCCCATTTCCGCTGACGGGGTACAAAAGCCCACGTCACGCTTTGCTACAGTAAAGTTTGACCATGGTACCAGAAGAAATAGACCAGCTCGGTGAAAAATTGGATTCGTTGGCCGGGATGCTAAACGTGTCCCGCTCTTATACGAGGCTCAAAACGATATAGAGCACGATGCCCGAAACACAGCACCACAACATCGACTTTGTCCTGATTGCCACCACCACGACGCCGGCAGCCGCAATCCAGGGAACCAAGGCAGGCCAGAGTCCCGCGTCGAACGCCCCGGGGCTCACCAAGTCGTTGGCGACCAGCGCGGCAAAGGCAGCGGGCGGGATATAACCCAGGGCCTCGGTAATGCGGGGCGACAGCGTTCTCCCGCGCAAGGCAAACGCCGGCGCGATGCGAAAGAACGCGATAGCAGCCCACGACGACAGCCACAGAACCAAGAACTCGTTAACGGGCATCGCGGGCACCTCTTCCGTCTAATACAGCATCGCACGCCAGCGCAATGGCAATGCCGACCACGACGCTTGCCGGCACGGCAATATTCGTGAGGCCCAAGAACTTGCATACGGCGACGGACACCGCGCCCGAAACCGCCGCGACAACGTTGCCGCGCGACAGCCGCTGCGAAAAGAGTAGACAGATAAAGAGCGACGTGCAGACGAAACTCGCAATAGCGGTGGGAACATCGACAACGGCACCGACGATGGCACCCATCGTGCACGAAGCGCCCCATGTCGCGATGAGGATCACGTTGAGCACGAAGGATTCGCGCGGGCCCCAATCCTCCCCCTCGGCCAGCTTGGCAAGCGAGATGCCGTATGCCTCCTCGGTGAGCGTCGCGGCAACAGCCAGCGTCTGACGCTTCGAGGCGCCCGCCAGATGGGGTGCGATCGATGCCGAGTAAAGAGCGAAGCGCGAGGAGATGGCGGCGACGCTCGCGATAATCGAAGGTGCCGGTACGCCCGCCAGCCAAAGATTGCAGATCATAAACTGGCCGCTGCCCGTCACAAACGTGCTGCTCAGAGCAAAGACCATCCAGGGCTCCATTCCCGTCTGCCCCATGATCATTCCGCACGGCGCGCCTATTGCAACATAGGTAAGCATCACTGGCCAGACGATTTTAAAGATCCTAAGGACCATGCCACTCCCATTCTGGTAAGTCGTCTGCAGCGCGCCTTGCAACGCAGCAGAAATATCAACCGGTGGCAATAAAGTTCACCTACAATTGCCACCGGATCGAAAGACACAACTTTTTAGGAAGTCATTATGACAGCTATCGATCGAGACCGGGCGCGCGCGGCCTTCAAAAGCTACACCGATGCCTACGACGCCACCAACCCACGCATCGCGCTCAAAATCGAGCATACGTACCACGTGGCCGAGGCATGCGATGCCGTAGCGCGCGAGCAGGGCTGGTCGTCAGAAGATATTGACCTGGCATGGCTTTGCGGCCTGCTGCACGATATGGGCCGCTTTGAGCAGCTGCGACGCTGGGACACCTTTAAGGACGCCGAGAGCATGAGCCATGCAGTGCTGGGCATCGAGGTCCTCTTTGGCGAGAATCCCGCCGATGTACCCGCCGTAATGAGTATCCGCGACTTTATCGATGACCCGGCAGAAGATGAGCTCATCCGAGCGAGCATCGCCTATCACAGCGATTTCCGTCTACCCGCACAGCTCGACGAGCGCACGCGGAGCTTCTGCGACATCGTGCGCGATGGCGACAAGATCGACATTATGCGCACCATCGCCGACAGCACCGTCGACACCGTCCTCAAGGTGGATGAGGACACGTTTCTCGCCAGCCACTTCTCGACACCGGCGCTTACCGCCTTTGACGAGCACCGCTGCGTCGCGCGCGATGAGCGCGATGAGCCCGCCGACTTCTTGGTGGGGCTTATCTGCTTTATGTTTGAGCTCGTCTATCCGGCAAGCCGCGCGCTGGCGCGCGAGCAAGGCGATATCTACCGCCTGCTCGACGCGCCCTTTGGCATTACGCGGCCCTTTACCGACCCCGCCACGCAGGCAACCTGGAGCCGCCTAAAGGACAAGATGCGCGACTGGCTGGCGCGTGCCTAGCGCTCAAACTGGGCCAGCAGCTCCTCGACGACCTCGACGGCATCACCGACAACCTTGTACTGGGCAGCACCAAAGATGGGGGCATCCGGGTCCTCGTTGATGGCGATAATGCACTCCGCCCCACCGATGCCGGCAAGATGCTGGATGGCGCCCGAAACACCGATACTCACGAGAAGCTTGGGCGAGACCGATACACCCGTCTGGCCAATTTGGCGGCGATACTCCAACCAGCCTGCCTCCACAATGGGACGCGTGCAACCAAGCTCGGCACCCAGGGCATCGGCGAGCTTTCGCATCAGGGGCAAATTCTTCTTGGAGCCGATGCCGCGGCCCACCACGACCAGACGCTCGGCATCGGCAATTGAGGCCTGCTGTCCCCACTCCTCGGCGGGAATCGAGATCTCGACGCGGGCCTTAACGTCATCCGCAAGCACTACCTGGGTAATCGTGCCGGAGCGGCTATAGTCAAACTCGGGCGCCTTAAAGATGCCGGGGCGCACCGTTGCCATCTGAGGACGGTGGTTGGGGCAGATAATGGTGGCCATCAGGTTGCCGCCAAACGCCGGGCGCGTCTGCTGCAGCAGACCCGTCTCCGTATCCATAGAAAGCACCGTGCAATCGGCCGTAAGACCCGTCTGCAAGCGCACGGCCACACCGGGCGCCAGCTCGCGACCAAAGGCGGTCGCGCCGTACAGAATGGCCTCGGGCTTGCGCTCGGCTACCAAATCGCAGATCAAGCGAGCGTAGACCTCCGCGTCGTTCTGACGCAGGCGCTCGTCACGACAGACCAGAACTTCGTCCGCACCGGCGCAAATCAGATGCTCCAGGTCCCCGAGTGAGCCCTCGGGGCTCATGCCGACCAGTGCCACCAGACGGCAGCCGCGGGCATCGGCAAGCTCGCGCCCCTTGCCCATGAGCTCGAAGGCCACGGATGCAACGGCATCGTGCTCGTCAGTCTGCACGAAGATCCAGATGTCTCGATATGCGTCAAGGTCTGCCGCGCCGGCGGCCTCGTCGCGCTCAATCGAGATGGCGTTGACGGGGCAGGCGTCGACGCACCCACCGCACAGGATACAGCCGTCGGTTACGCGGGCACAGCGATTGGGGCGCTCACCCTCCACCACAATGCCGCCCGAGGCGCAGGCGCGAACGCAGCGACCGCAGCCGATACAGGCTTCGCTATCGATAATCAGCCCGCTCATCTATGCCATCCCCTCGATAATCTTGGCAAGTTTTACCGCCTGCTCGGACGCCGTTCCCTCGACGGCCTCGCACGTTTGGTCACGGTCGGGCACAAACGAGCGCACGACCTGCGTCGGTGATCCGGCAAGGCCGCAACGCGAGGGGTCGGCGTTTACGTCGGCAGCGCTGGCCACGCGCACGTCTGCATCCTCGGCCGCGCGAATACCGGCAATACTCGGCATGCGCAGCTGGCCAATCTCCTTGGCAGTCGTCATCGCACACGGCATCTCAAGGTACACCGTCTCCTCGCCGGCATCGCAGCCGTGAACGAGCGCCAGCGAGCCACACGTCGTAAATCCCGCGCTCTGCACACAGCTCACGTCGGTCACGCAGGGGACCCCAAAGGCGCCGGCCAGCTCGGGGCCGATCTGGGCCGTATCGCCGTCCACCGCCATCTTGCCGCAGATGAGCAGGTCAAAGTCCTCATCGAGTGCCTCGATGCCGCATTTGAGGGCATAGGTGGTGGCTAGGGTATCGGCGCCCGCAAAGGCGCGATCGGTCAGCAGCAGCGCGTCGTCGGCACCGCGGGCGATGCAGTCGCGCAGCAGCGATTCGGTCGCGGGGATGCCCATCGACACCACCGTCACACGCACGTCCATGCCAAAGCCGATAAAGTCGTCCTTCAGCGCTAGCGCACATTCGAGGGCACTTGCATCGAAGGGATTAATGACCGCCTGCTTGCCATCACGCACGATAGTATTGGTCTTGGGGTCCATCTTGACCTCGGTGCTTCCGGGCACCGCCTTGACGCACACCACCATATGGAAATCACTCATCTTCACGCGCCCCCTTTCTGGACGAGTTCATCCAAGAGCTTCTCCGTAAACAGGTTGCCGCGACCCAACTGGCCGGCAGGATCGAGCTGGAGTTTGAGGCGCGCCGACTCGACCATGGCCTCGTGGCCGTACATCGTCTCCAAGAAGCCCGCCTTGATCTTGCCGACGCCGTGTTCGGCAGAAACGGCACCGCCCATGGCCGTGACCTCGGAAGCCCACTGGGCAAAGAGCTCTCCACCACGACGGTAGTCTTGCGCATCGCGCGGCAGGATGTTCACATGCAGATGGTTGTTCCCGATGTGTCCCCAGGCAGCAGACTCAAGCCCGCTTTCGGCCAGCGTGCGGCGATAGAGGGCCATGACATCGGCAAGGCGTGCATTGGGCACCGACATATCCGATCCCAGCTTGGTAATGGTGGGGTCGGTGCGGCGACGCTCGTCAATGAGCATATTGACACTCTCGGGCACCGCGTGGCGGAAGAACCGCTGGCACTCGCGATCGACTTCGGTGCGGGCGACCCATGTCGCATCGTCGCGGCCGCCCGCAAACTCCAGCACCCATCCAAGGTGGTACAGCTCCTCGGTCGCCTGCGCCTCGTCATCGCAGTCGAGCTCCACGTAGACACAGACCTTTGCCTCGTCGTCGAGCGCCGGCAGCGAGGCAAACGCTGTCGACTGCTCGCGCTGGCGACGCAGGATATCCAGGGCGCCAGCATCGAAATACTCAATAGCGGCGGCATGGGACAGCACGGGACGCACGGAATCGGTAAAGGACACGGCCTTGTCTTCGCTATCGAAAAAGCAACTCACACCCCATACGACCGAAGGTGCCGCCTGCAGGGCGATCTCGAGCTCGGTAATGACGCCGAGCGTGCCGCACGCACCGATAAAAAGATCGATGGTGTCCATATCGTCCGCAACAAAATACCCCGAGGCATTTTTGGTCTTGGGCATGGTGTAGTCAGGAAGATCAAGCTCGAATGTACGACCCTCTGCCGTCACGAGCGACAGGTGGCGGCCCTGGGCAAAAGCCTCGCCGCGCTGAAGCTCAAGCAAATCGCCATCAGCCAGCGCGACGTGGAGTCCCGTGATATGCGGGCGCATGGGGCCGTAAGCGTAGCTGCGGGCGCCGGAGGCGTTGCATGCCGCCATGCCACCCAGACAGGCAGATGCCTCGGTGGGATCGGTGGGAAAGAACTGCTCGGGGGACTCTTGGAACTCCTCGTAGGCCTCAAGCGATGCCTGGTCCCAACCAGCGGTCGGCAGTACCTTCTTGCTCAGCTGCTTGCGCAGCTCCGAGAGCACAACGCCCGGCTCCACGCGCAGCAGAAATTGGCCTTGTTCATCGCGGCGAAGGCCCAAGTAGCGATTCATACGGGAAGTATTGAGGATATGCCCACCGTGGGGCACGGCACCGGCGGCAAGGCCGGTTCGGGCGCCCTGAACCGTTACCGGGACACGCTCGGCATGGAGCGTTTCCAAAATGGCACGGACCTCGTCTTCCGTTGTCGGAAACGAGATGCTCGATGCTTCGCCCGATGCACGAGATTCATCGCGGCCATACTCTTCGAACTCATCGGTGAAGGGTTTAATGGTTGCAGACACGCGAACTCCCCCTTTAGCTAACTACAGTGTTTGCAGGGAGATGTTACCGCATCGTTTCGTCGACGTGTTCGA
Source organism: uncultured Collinsella sp. (assembly GCA_958444075.1). Classification (GTDB taxonomy): domain Bacteria; phylum Actinomycetota; class Coriobacteriia; order Coriobacteriales; family Coriobacteriaceae; genus Collinsella. Next base: position 8,576 of record CAUCNB010000026.1, read on the forward strand.
GACCGTCTCCATAATTGGCGATTTTTACGTTTGTGCAATTCGGCGAACGGCAAGGCTTCCTCGGCAGACGATGCTTTTGACACATATCGCCCCGCCGTCGCCGACCGCTCGATTGTCGCTCGAAAAAAGTTGAAGTAATTTTTCCACCTTTTACCTGCGGAGATGTCAATCCGTCAAGCATTTGGTCAGAAATTGGTCAAGTAGCGGCTGATACGGTCGGCGTCGACAGCCAAAACCGATAGAAGTTTTGGCCCCAGAAGCAGGGAGGTTCCCATGGCATATTACTGGCCCCAGTACGGCGTCGCCATCGAGGTCGACGACGATCCCTATCTCCTGCCTTTCGACGAAGAGGCGTTCCCCGATACGGCGGTCTACCACGTCACCACCGATGTTATCTGCGACCCCGAGTCGTTCTCGGCGCTCGCCCACCACATCGCGCGTATCCACGACATCGAGCTCCCTCACGACTTTGACGAGCTCATCTACTCGCGCCGCCTGATGCTTCACATGCTCTTTGGAGCGGACCCGTCCACGTTCGCACGTGTCTACACCACCAAGGACGCCGCATGAGTGCGAAGAAGCCGCCCCGCCTCGCAGGACTGGGGCGTCGCAAGAAACTCGTCGTTGTCTGCCTGGCTATCGCCTGCGCCCTCATCGCCGTAGGGCTATACGCCTGGCAGTCGCAGCCCGTGCCCGAAGCGGGCGCCTCAGTCACGACGGCAGAGGGTAAATCGCGACAAGAAATCCAAGATGAGCTCGATGCCATCGTCCGCGACAACATGATGACGATTTCGGTCGCGCCGGTCGCTCAGCTACAGGAGGACGGCAAGCTGCGCGTCAACGTGCAAAACGTCCAAGACAATAAATTTCCCCAGCGATTCCGCGTCATCCAAAACGACGAGACCATGTACGAATCCGGTGTGGTCGAGACCGGCAAGACAATCGAGACGTGCCCCGCCGGCGACATCAAAGAAGGAGAGGCATACATCGAGATCCAGGCACTCGATGCCAAGACCCTCGACAGCCACGGCAATCCGACACGTGTCAAGGTACGGGTTGAGCAAGCCGAGAACTAGCTTTTTCGGCCGACGCGACACCGCACGCAATTCACCAGCATTCGTCCAATCATCGCGGGGACGGCCCGCGGCGAATAGAAAGGAACGACCATGGACATCACCAGGAACATGAACGGAGCCAGAGCGCTCGTCGTGGGCGCAGGGCTCGCGCTCGCGCTCGCAATGGGCGCCGCCCCGACGCCAGCTCTGGCAGCCGGGCGCGTTGGAACCACGAAAGTAATGGTCAGGACCGAGATCGACAACGTAGAGTTCAAAGTTCCGACGGTTATTCCCTTCGTCGCCAAGGCCGACGGCACGCTTCAGGGCCCCTCAGAAGACGCGACCACCATCGACAATCATTCGGCCTACGGCATCCATGTCACCAACATGAAGATCGACGCCATGAACACCTGGACCATTGCCGCCGACGCCAAGGCCGGAACCGCGCAGAATTCCATCGACTTTAAGGTCGGCCCCGACGGCGCACTCCAGAACGCCAGCGCCGCAATGCAGGAGACGGGCCTCGATCTTTCCAAGAATGCAGCCTTTGACATGGGCTACCAGGGCATTGCCGGCGGCACGGACAAAATTAAGCTCAAGACAAGCGGAAACGTCGCCCGCGTCACGCGCGACATCTTCCGCGTAACCGGCGAAGGCGATCAGGTTGCAACGATCACCTGGACGGTCGAGCCCGGTGCGCACACGGCATAAGGCCGTCGCCCTGGCCGCCGTCAGTATCCTAGCGTTTGGGCCAGCCATGGCCTTTGCCCAGCAAGAACAGGCGCAGGCCGCCACGCAAGTGACGGTCGACCTCTCGGAGCTCGACCGCGGCAACTGCAAGGAACCGTTGGCACAGACAGACGACAGACGATGGCTCTTGGCAGCAGGCGCCACGGCAGCAGGTGCGGGAACCGCCGGCCTCGGTCTGCACATCAAACGCAGCCAGAAACGAAACACGGACAGGCCGCACTAAATTAGCTAAGGAGACCCCATGGCATCGAAGAACCTTTTGCCCGTCGTCGCACTCTGCGGCGCGCTCGCAACCGGAACGCCTGTCGCCGCTTGGGCGACTCCCGTCATAGCAGACTCCTTACCAGCAGCCCTAAGCTCCGCACCAAATCCGTCGAGCGCCATTGCGTGTAAGCGTTTTTCGATTGCACAGGCCGCAATCTCAACCTCGGGATGCCTTCGTCGTAATACGGACGGCTCGATAGTCGTGGATATCAATCGTTCGAACAAGGTAAACGGCTCCCAGGCGGGGTGCGCCGTCTGCACGTGGCGCTCGGTTGTGCTCGATGCAGATGGCGATCCATGCAATTTAGAGCTGCGCATCGACATCGCTTCGGTCGATGACTCGGCGAACGGAGCGAAGGTCGCCTTTGACGGTGCGTTTTTCGAGAAAGGAGGCGGTATATGTCTGGGCTGCGCCGCCGCGAATGCAGACGACACGCAGCCCACCCTCTCATTCACGGCATCGTTGCGGCTGGCCAAAGCCGGCACCGATGCCATCGCGGCGGGAGAAACGTCCCTGCTGTTCTACGCCGCCAGCACCAAAGACACGGACGCTCATTTCGAGAAGCCAGCCGGATCACTCAGCCTTACACGAGGGATAGAGGCAGGCCCTATTGAAATCGATGCCCACGCGCAAAGCAGGCAACGCATTCTTGCCGACCCGGCGCTTCTCGAAATGGAGTGGAACGGATCCGGAGCCATCGGAATTCTCCCCTCCGCGCTTGACGCCAAGACGCTCCCCTCAAACGACGAACCCATCAACGCAACCATACAAGAAGAGAGCGCGGACAAGGAAGCGGGTGCGGGCGACACGTCATCGCCGACAAACAGCGTCCCAGCTTCTTTCGAAGCACCGAATGAGCCCGCTACCGATCAAAACGATCCCGAGCTCGCGGACAGTCTGGGGCTTGCTGATCCTCAAGAAATCGATGAAGGTAACTGCTGCGTGTTTGCCGCGCTCGACCACACGGAGGTCATCGACGCTGCAAGCATCGAAGTTGCCGCCGCCAATCAGCCCGTCCGCAAGTCGGCCATCATCGCATTTCCTGAATCCATCGAAGTCGTCTTTTTGCCATCGGGCGAGGTCGTGGCCCCAACACTGCTCACCTTGTTGGGCGCCAAGAATACTCGAAACGAAATTAAAAAGGTCACGGTTGTCGACCCTGCAACCACCGCTAAATTGCGCCTATACGCCGTTGCCCCAGACGGAGGCAAGACCTTGGAATTCGATGGCGACACACTCCTAGCCTGGCGACGTCTGGACATTATGCAAGACGTCTCGTATCAGATCGAACTCGAAGGGTTTGATCGTACCCGCGATGCCAATATCATCGCCGCGGCTATTGAATCCCCACAGCGGCTTATGACACTGCGCTTTGACTACTATCCCTATGTCCCGACAACCACCTGAGGCTTAAATACTGCGCGTCGTTGCTAATACCACTTATATAACGTATTAGATGAGTCGCGATGTGTCTCGCATTCCATTCTGCTACGATTGCCACGTTGGCATCAATACAGGAGGGCTCATGCCGGGCTTGGGAACAATCATCAACGTTGTCCTTTTAGTTGCGGGCGGTCTTTTGGGATTAGCGGGCGGTCGCTTTATCACACCGCGTATCCAAGACACGCTCATGAAAGCGTCGGGGCTGTGCGTCCTGTTTATCGGCCTTGGCGGCACCATGCAAAAGATGCTCCTTATCGATGGAAAGGCGCTGTCGACCACCGGTACCACCATGCTCATCGTCTCATTTGCGCTCGGTTCGCTCATCGGCGAGGCCGTCGACTTGGAAGCCGCCATTGAGAACCTTGGCGAATGGCTCAAGCGCAAAACCGGCAGCGAGGGCGATAACGAGTTCACCAACGCTTTTGTCTCGACTTCGCTCACCGTGTGCATCGGCGCCATGGCCATTGTGGGATCGATTCAGGACGGCCTGCTCGGCGACTGGTCAACGCTTGCCCTCAAGGGCGCACTGGACTGCATCATCGTCTGCACCATGACGGCCTCACTTGGCCGCGGCTGCATCTTTTCCGCCCTGCCCGTCGCCGTGTTCCAGGGGACGATCACGCTGTTTGCCGGTGCACTCTCCCCCATCATGACCACGGCAGCCCTCGACAGCCTTTCGCTCGTAGGCTCCATGCTCATCTTCTGCGTCGGCGTCAACCTTATCCGTCCTCAGACCTTCCGCACTGCCAATATGCTTCCCTCCGTCATCATCGCCGTCATCTACGCCCTCCTGTTCTAAATCTATCTACGTAGCGGTATCTCGAACATCTGTTTGATGCTGTGCTATGATATGAGGTCACCGTAGCTGCGTTCGAGAGGAGGAGCGGTGGCCGACCAGGACATCAAGATGCTCATCGAGCGCATTATGGCCGAGGCTCGGACCCATCAGTCCGCCCGCTTCTCAAACGAAATCTACGCAGACGAGCCGATTCTCAAGACCGGCCGACAGATGCAGAACTTCCTCCCCGACCAATACCGCAAGATGCGTGAGATATCGCGTTGGCAAGAAGACCCAAAGGGCGGCGCGGGCCGTTGGCTTTCGGAAGCCGAACTTTTCTACCGCCAAGGCCTGCTGATGGCCGACTTTGAGGACGACTGTCCCTACAACGGCACCTTTAAGTCGTACTTTCCCACCTACAACGCCATGAGCGACCGGCAGTTGCGCGGCTACTTTACCTGGCGTGCCCAAGTGCGCCGCGGGAATATCGAGGAGACATCGACCTCGTTTGCCTTCTTGTATCTCTACGAGCTGATCTGCGGCATTGGCGTAGATGATCCGCTCGATGGTTTTAACAAGATCAAGGCTTTTTGGGATGTCTATCGCGCCTTCGAGCCCGGCATCGACCGGTTTGCGCGCGTGTGGCTGCAGGACTACGCCGTGTTCCACGGGCTCGACCCCAAGCTGCTTCGTGACTCTAAAACCGTCATGTTCGATAACGCCCTTATCGAGCTGCGGCGCGCGGCACGAGACCTTGTACCAGCACCGGCACCGTCGGACCAGGCGCCCAAGCGTCGCAAGGCCTCCGAGCCCACGCTCCCCCTTCCGCCCGACGAGGCGCGCGAGAAACGACTCATGGCCGCCATCAATGCCCTCTCCACGTATAACCTAAGTAACTCGCGGCTCGACCGCAGCCACCACCGCGATCTGCGCCACGTGGCGTGCGCCGCGTATGTCCGCATGGCGCACTACTATGACACGCACCGAAAGACCGGCATCGTGGCGAGTTTATTTGGGGAGGAGACGGCCATGCCCTACACCATGTTTGCGTCGGCCGTATTCTTTGCGCCCGAGCGCCACGAGGACTGCGAATATCGCCTAGATCCTATCCACATCTACCGTTGCCAAAACGGCTTTTGGGAATGCATGCGCATCCACGGCAGCAGACAAAAAAGTAGCAAGCTCGGTGAGATGATGCGCGCCTGCGACCAACGCCTGCGTCTGGCGCTGGACCCCGCCCATCCCCTTAAGGAAGAAAAGGTCCCCAAATATCTGGCCAAGATTATCGATGACGAGATTGTGGCATGGCTTTCGTGGGACGCCGCACACCAGCCCGTCAAGATCGATATCGATCTGAGTCAGCTGGGGCACATTCGGAGCGCCGCCGCGCAAACGCGCGAGGCGCTTTTGATCGACGAGGAGCGCGAGGACGATGCGCCCGCACAGGTTGACGTGGCGGGCTCCGAGCAGCTGGAAGCCAAGCCCGCGTCCGACGTGATTGCCGAGGCGGTCACGGTGCCCACGGAGCGCAACGAAGCCGACGAGCCGACCATCTCCACCGAGCAGTTTGGCGTCGTAGCCCCGCTCCTCGCGCCAACGCCCGCGCCCGCCGACACCGCGTCCGCACTCGATCCCGCCGCAGACGCCTATCTTCGAGCGCTACTCGAGCAAAACGCAGCACAGACGGCATCGGCGGTGGAACAGTCGGGCAAGAGTGAGGACATGCTCGTCGATAGCATCAACGAAGCGCTCTTTGACCTGGTGGGCGACACCGTTATTGAATTTGGATCAGCAGGACCGCAAATTATCGAGGACTACGAAGCAGACGTGAGAGGATACTTAGACCATGAGTGATACCGCATCCGCAGCACCCCGTGTGCCCAAGCGCGTCGCCGCCGTCATTCTCAACTCGCTCAAGGGCGGCGTTGTCCCGCGCATTGGCCTTCCCTACATCACCGTAGGACGCGAGGTCGAGATCCGCGCCCTGCTCACCGACCTGAGTCTCATCGCCGACGGCGGCGCAAGCTTCCGTTTCCTAGTCGGTCGCTACGGCGCCGGCAAGAGCTTTTTGCTCCAGACCATCCGAACGCATGCCATGGGCGAGGGCTTCGTGGTCGCCGATGCCGACCTTTCCCCCGAGCGCCGCCTACAGGGCGGCCAGGGCCAGGGCCTCGCCACCTATCGCGAGCTCATCCGCAACATATCGACCAAGACGCGCCCCGAGGGCGGCGCGCTCAACCTTATCCTGGACCGCTGGGTCGCCTCGTGTGCCGAGGCCGACGAGTCTGCCGTCAATGCCCAACTGGCCCCGCTCGAGGAGATGGTCCACGGCTTTGACTTTGCCCGCATGCTCCGCCGTTATCGCACGGCCGTCTCGGAGGGTGACGAAGAAGCTATGAGTCGCGTGACCAAATGGATTCGCGGCGAGTACCGCACCAAGAGCGAGGCACGCGCCGAGCTGGGCTCCTCGACCATCATCAGCGATGACGACTGGTACGACTACGTTAAGCTCATCGCGCGCTTTTTGGTCTGCAGCGGCTACAAGGGTATGCTGGTACTCATCGACGAGCTCGTGAATCTGTACAAGATTCCCAACGCGATCACGCGACAGTACAACTACGAGAAAATCCTAACGATGTACAACGACACGCTCCAGGGCAAAGCGCAGTACCTGGGCGTGATCATGGGCGGCACGCCAACCTCCATCGAAGACCGTCGCCGCGGCGTGTTCTCCTACGAGGCCCTGCGCAGCCGACTCGCTCAGGGTCGTTTTGCGCGCGATGATCTCAAAGACATGCTCGCGCCCATCATCCGTCTGCAGCCGCTCACCTACGAGGAGCTGCTGGTGCTCATCGAAAAGCTCATGCAAATTCACGCCGGCTACTTTGGCTGGACACCCACGCTTACCGAAAACGACTTGGTGGACTTTCTCAAGATTGAGTTTGGCCGCGTGGGGGCCGACGCGCATCTGACGCCCCGCGAGGTCATCCGCGACTTTATCGAACTGCTCGATATCCTGTGTCAAAACCCCGATGCTAACGTGGCCGAGCTGCTGCAAAGCGTCGGCGGCGACGCGTTGGCGCCGGCAACCGCAACAGGCGACACCGATACCGCAGGCGGCGACCGTAACTTCGCCGAATTCACCATCTAACCTGCCAATAAGCGACAGGTTTATTTTGGCAGGTTTTATCTGGGCAAACGTTGAGACTGTAATGCAGCAAGCCGTTGTCGGCAGCGTTGAGAGATTCGTTGTTGAAAGGAGGCCCCGTGAACGCCTTTGACCGCTACGCCCCGTTTATCCAAGACTTCATCTACTCCCACGATTGGGAGAGCTTGCGCTCTATCCAGGTTGCAGCAGCTGATGCCATCTTTAACACGCAAGATAATGTGCTCCTGACGGCATCCACGGCTTCCGGCAAAACCGAGGCAGCCTTCTTTCCCATCCTGACCGAATTTTGGGAGAACCCGCCCACGAGCGTGGGCGCCCTCTACATTGGCCCCCTCAAAGCGCTCATCAATGATCAGTTCGTCCGCCTCAACGACCTGTGCGAAGAAGCCGATATCCCCGTCTGGCACTGGCATGGCGATGTCTCGCAATCACACAAGGCCAAGCTCATCAAAAAGCCGAGCGGCATCCTACAGATTACGCCCGAGTCGCTCGAGGCGCTCCTGATCCATAAGCACATGGCGATCCCGCGCATGTTTTGCGACCTGCGCTATGTGGTTATCGACGAAGTCCATTCGCTCATGCGCGGCGACCGCGGCGGGCAGACGCTCTGTCTTATCGAGCGCCTCTCGCGCATGGCAGGCGTGCAGCCCCGCCGCATTGGCCTTTCGGCCACCATCGGCGACCCCGAGCGCACGGGCGCCTTTCTCTCGCAGGGAACGGGGCGCGACTGCGTTATCCCCCGCTTTGAGGAACCGCACCGCGTGTGGCGCATCTCCATGGAGCACTTCTACAACTCGGGCCCCCAGGCTCAGCAACGAGGATTCGTAGGCACAGGTCCACAAGAAGCCGAGGTGCTTGCTTGCGAGCGTATTGAGACGGCGGCGCCCGCGGCGCTGCCCGCATCCGGACAAGACATGTGCCACAGCGGACAGCTTACACAGGAAGAACACCGTCAACGTCGTGAGCAGGCGCGGGGCAAGGCCGCTCCCAAAGACCGTCGCACTTCCTCGGCCCCCGAGGGCGAAGTCGACATCCCACGAGCGACCGAACAGGCGCTTCTCAACCCCACCGACACGGCGCCCGACAACGCCGACCCCGGCATGGGCTATATCTTTGAGCATACGCGCGGCCGCAAATGCCTGGTCTTTGCCAACTCGCGCGAGGAGGCAGAGGCCGTGTGCTCCATGCTGCGCAGCTACTGCGAGAGCCGGCACGAGCCCGACCGTTTTCTTATCCATCACGGCAATCTTTCGGCATCGCTACGCGAGACGGCCGAGGAGCTCATGCGCGACGAGGAGCAGACGCAGACAACCGTCACCACCTCTACGTTGGAGCTCGGTATCGATATCGGCCGCCTGGAGCGCGCCTTCCAGATTGACGCGCCGTTTACCGTCAGCTCCTTTTTGCAGCGCATGGGGCGCACAGGCCGTCGCGATCTTCCGCCCGAGATGTGGTTTGTCATGCGCGAGGAAGAGCCCGAGCCGCGCACGATGATGCCCGAAACCATTCCCTGGAAGCTCCTGCAGGGTATCGCGCTCGTACAACTCTATCGCGAGGAAAAGTGGGTCGAGCCACCCGAGCTCGATCGTCTCCCCTACAGCCTGCTCTATCACCAGACTATGTCGACCCTCGCCAGCACCGGCGAGCTCACGCCGGCCGAACTTGCCCAGCGCGTGCTCACGCTCAGCTATTTCCACCGTGTCTCGGCAGACGATTACCGTGTGCTGCTACGTCACCTCATTAAGATCGACCATATCCAGGTCACCGAAGGTGGCGGGCTCATCGTGGGTCTCGCGGGCGAGCGCATCATCAACAACTTTAAGTTCTACGCCGTGTTCCAGGAAAACGAGGAGTTTACCGTCCGGAGCGAATCGGCTGAGCTGGGCACGATCGTTAATCCGCCCCCGCCCGGTGAGCGCATCGCCATCGCCGGACACTGCTGGATTGTCGAGGAAGTGGACTGGAAGCGCCACACTGTCTTTGCCACGCAGGTCAAGGGCCGGGTGCCGGCCTACTTTGGCGACTGCCCCGGCGACATTAACACGCATGTGCTCGAGCGCATGCGCCAAGCGCTCACTGAGCACGCAGCATATCCGTACCTTATGGGTAACGCACGGGCTCGCTTGGCGCAGGCTCGTCATACCGCCGAGATTTCGGGCGCGGGAACTAAGCCGCTCATCAACCTGGGTGGCGACACCTGGGTGCTCTTCCCCTGGTTGGGCAGCTACGCCTTCCTAGCACTCGAGCGCATGCTTAAAATCAAATGCGCCGCTGAGCTGGGCCTTCGCGGACTCGACCCGTCACGCCCGTACTTTATGCAGTTTAAGATGAAGGCCGACGAGGAGACGTTCTTTGAGGTGCTCGCCGCCGAGGCCGAAAAGGACTTCGATCCCATCGAGCTCGTCTATCCTGGCGAGGTGCCTTACTTTGACCGCTACGACGAGTTTGTTCCCGAAGAGCTCGTGCGCAAGGGCTTTGCCGAAGGCGTGCTCGACATAGAGGGCATGAAGCAGCGCGTTCACGGCTGGCGCGACCACGCCTAAGACCAGTCTTTTTTGGGACGGGGAGACTTACTTGTCGTGAAGGACGGTGCCGAGGAAGTCGGTGTCGAAGGGCACGGCTTCGGCAAAGGCGTAGTCGCCGTCGCTGGCGATGAGCAGGTAGTTTTCCTCGCCGCTGAACTTCGCATCGCCACATGGGACCACCCAGGCGTGGACGAATACCTCGAGTGCCGTGGCAGCGCAGTCGCGAAGGAACGTCACATCGCTCCCCTCGTTTGCGCTCACGATATTGGCCACGTAGATACCCCCGGGGTTCAGGCTGCCCCGCACCAGGCGCAGCGCCTCAACGGTCGCCAGCTCGCGCACGGGCTCGGCACCGCCAAAGCAGTCGCTCACAACGACGTCGTAGCGACGATGGCCCACGCTCGTCACACCCAGATACGAGCGAGCCTCGGCGGTAATCACCCGCAGGCGATCGCCCACCGCGTGCTCCAGTTCATCCAGATAGAACCAACGGCGCGCCAAGCGCGTTATCTCTCCGTCATACTCGATGACGTCCATGCGCAGGCCCTCGTGCGACATCAGCGCAAACTTGGGATAGGCAAACCCGCCGCCGCCCAGCATAAGCATGCGGTCGATACCATGCCCGTAAGCATCACGCATTGCGTCCTCAGCCTCAAACACATCGTCAAATGCACGATAGTACGCAAAGACTGGCTCCGCCCAACGATCGCCAACATAGCTCGCGCTTTGGTAGACGCCGCCCTGTACGAGCACGCGGACCTCGTCACCGCTCTCGTCGTGCACACGCTTCACACGTGCCAACCCGTTGCGGGTCCTCGCGACCTGCAGACAGGCAGCACGAACAGCGACAGCGGCCGCACCAAGCGCCGCAGCTCCCAGGGCAACGCCGGCAACAACACCAGCGGAAACACTCGGCTTGTTCATCTAGAGCTCCTTTTGCAGATAGAAACCATGGTCGCAAAAACCCAGGTGACGATAGTACTCGCGCGTACCGATCGCGCTGATCACGTTGATGTGCGTATACCCCGCATCCCGAGCAATCTGGCACGCACGCTCCACGAGCAGACGCCCCAGACCGTGATGCTGAGCCGCCTGGCCCTGATCGCCCACACGTGCCGCCATACCATAAACGTGCACCTCGCGAATCATCGCCTCCTCCGGCCCCGTCGGCAGCTCGTCCGCGTGCGCGGCAACAAACGAACGGTCGGGCAGCGACAGACGTAAAAAGCCCGCGATCTTGCCTTCGGGCGTCACCCACTGCAAAAAGCGCTCGTGCGTCACCGGCGTCTCGTACACCACCTCCTCGTCAAGGGTCAGCTCATCCAGGTCGGCACCCGCCGTGCTGATCTCGCGATAGCGAATCTCGCGCACCGTCGCACCGTCACCCCGAGCAGCCAGGCGGTTCTCAACGAGCTGACGTAGGTTGGGCTTCTTGTTGCCCACCATAATGTCGTCGGAGCTAAAGTCGCGAATCATGCGGCTAATGCGACAGAATGCCGGCGTCACCACAATGTCGTCGGCCAGCACATCGAGCAGCTCTTCCTCGGTATAGGGACGCCACTCGCCGCGCTCATAGCAGCCCACCAGACGCGAGCCCTCGATGAGCGCGCACGGGTAGACCTTGACCTCGTCGGGCATAAAGGCACCCTCGGTCATAAAGCGCTCGTAGTCGCGTTTGTCCCCCTCGGGCGTGGCACCCAGCAAGTTGAGCATAAAATGCGCGTGGATCTTAAAGCCAAACAGGCGCGCAAGCGAAAACGCCCGCTCGATCTGTGCCACCGAAATACGACGCTCATTGATATCGAGCAGATGCTGGTCAAGACTCTGGATACCCATCTGGATCTTGGTGCAGCCCAGGCGGCGGATGAGCGTGAGCGCCTGCGGCGTTACGGCATCAGGGCGCGTCTCGATAACGAGTCCCACCACGCGATGCTTCGCCGTCTCGTTGATGCGCTGCTGCCGCTCAAGCTCTTTCATCGTCGCCGTCTGCCACTCGGCGACCTCGCCCCACGGCGTACCGGAGCCGTATAGTCGACGCACCGCGCGATTATAACCACCCACGGCGGCATCCACACGCCCCTGCTCGCTGGCAACGCCGCTCGCAAGCTCGGCCTCATCAGTCACAATGCCGGCAGCCCTATAGCGTTCGCGACGCTCCGCCACCACCGGCGGCAGGGCATCGGCGGGAGCGTCATCGAGCAGGCGCCCTGCCTCGGCACGGCTGATGCCCGGACGCGCCAACATGGGGTTTGCCGCCACGCCGGCGACGGCATCGTCATTGAGCGCACGGAAGAGCTCCGACATAAACCATGCCTGATACCCTTGCGGATAGTCGCTCCAGGTACCACCGAGCACGATGAGCTCGATCTTATCGGTCGCATGCCCCATCTGCGAAAGCGCAGTCAGACGAGCGCTCACCTGCAAATACGGGTCAAAGCAATTTTGCTCCGCACGGGCACATGCCGGCTCGGCATGAAGATAGCTTTTGGGCATGCGCAGGTCGTTGGGGCAAAACAGGCAATCGCCCGAGCATGGCCAGGGCTTGGTGATAACGGTAATGGTCGCCACGCCCGAAGCCGTGCGACGCGGCTTCATGCGCAGCACCTGCAGCAGTCGACGTTCCACCTCGGCATCGACATTCCACCCAGCCCACCGAGCCGGCTCCTCACGTTTAACCCGCTGGTAGAACGGCAGCAGACGGCGCTTGGCCAAATCGCGTTTGTCGGCACCCTCACGGCGCGCCTCGGCATGTATCAGTTTGACGAGCGCCTTGTCGTCCACGGTCTCGCCGCGACGCAGGGCCTCAAGTATGTTCAAGATAATCTGTTCCATGTCCCCATTGTAAAGGCAAAGGTGCCGAAGCCAATCTCGGCTTCGGCACCCTCATCAAACAGCGCGGCTACGTTTGCGGGTCTCCGAAAACCGCATGTCACTCCGAATCAAACGACATGTCGCCCGAACCGACCTTAAAACGATACGTGGCAGATTTATCACCGTTGTCGAATTCAAGATTCAAAATGGTCTCGCCGTCGTAGCCAAGCGGAAGGAAATCGCTCTCGAAGTCGCCGCTGCCCACGGTGAGGCTCGCCTTAAAGCCCGTAGAGTTCGGAACCGATATCTCCACATCGCCCGAGTCCACGCTTACGTCCATCGACTTCGCGGGGGCCTGGTAGAGCTCGAACGTCACATCGCCCGAACCGACCTCAGCACTGAGCGCATCAGTCACGCTGCCCGTAAACTCTACATCTCCCGCACCCAGGAAAAGGTCAAAACCATCACAGATGACACCGGCAATCTGCAGATCACCCGAGCCCACGTGCGCGTTGATCCCCTTCAGATGTTCGGCAACACGGCGCGGCAGCTCGACCGTAACTGAGCGATCGATTGCCTTACCGTCATCACTTCCAAACTGGGAAACCTTGAGCGTCGAGTCCTCGACGGATGCGATGTTTTGCGTCGCGGCCTTGGAGGCATCCATACCCTTGGCAACGCGTCCCCGCTCGATAACGCGAGCCTTGTTGCCATCAACAACCTTGACGTCCACCGTAGCCGCGGCGATATCGAAATCAAGGTAGCGGAACTCATCGGCATCAAAGGTCGCACTCGAAAGCTGCTGAGGTTGAGCGGAATATTTACCGCCATCGTTCATAAAATCGTCGTCGCCGACCACATCGTCCATGCCAAACAAGCCGGATGCAATATTGCCGAGACCCCACGGGCCATCAAAATGAATCAAAGTCCGCGAAATACCAAAGACAAGTCCGATGATGAGCACGAACGCTCCGATGCCAACGCCCAAGCGTACCTTGGATTCATGCGAAAGCTTCATCATTCATCACCCTCTTTGGCGATCGGGTCAGCGGTAGTCGCGGTAGCCACGCCAGCATCAACCGCAGCGGAAGCATCCTGCACCTGAGTCCTAGCCGTCACCGGTGCCGAACCAACCTGAATATCCCCGCGCGCCCAATCACCATCGAGTGCACGCGCCACCCAGTGATAGATGGGAATCGTAAAGAAGATCAGCGCGGCAAAGGGGCCGGCACCAAACGGGAACATCAGCAAAAAGAACAGCAGCCAACACACAGCCCAATACGGGAACGACTGGAACGGGCCCTTCACCGGAGTCGAGCCAACCGCACCGCCACTCGTCGCCTGCGCCGTAGCGGCATTGGCGGCCTGTGCACTCCAGCTTGCCGCTTGCGCCGCCTTGGCCGCAGCATCACTCGCCTGCGTTGCCGCCTCGGTAGCGCGTGCCGCCGCCTCGTGGGTACGGGCACGCTCCGCCGCCTCGGCCTCGCGCTGACGGGCGCGGTCCTCGTTCTCAAACTCGATATCGTCCTCGATCTCATCGCTCGGATTGAGCAGCTCGTCCAGGCTCACGCCATAGAGCTTGGCGAGCGAGATCAGGTTCTCGGTATCGGGCGAGCTCTCCGCACGCTCCCATTTACTGACCGCCTGGCGCGACAGCCCCAGCTTTCGCGCCAGCCCTTCTTGGCTAAAACCCTTGCTGCGACGAAGGTCGGCGAGCCGCTGCGCAGTTTCTACATTCATGGTTCCTCCTATGCGATGCCAGCCGTGCCGCCGGACCGTTTTTGTTCTTAAGGCGCCTTGCACAGTTAAAAATCTATCCGCCACCGTCAAAAGCATGCCACCTATTCTAGTGAGATTTTTGACAACCGGCGGTTGCGGGCATATATGAGCTGCGGAAATGTGTCCAAACAAAGCAATGACCCGCAGCTCGGTTGTCCCCGTTGCGGCGTTAACGGTAGTATGGTCGTACTGTTTATTCCGCACCGCCAACGGAGGGAGTTCCGCGCCGTGAACCGCGATTTCGCCTCATCGCTCATTCAGCTCAACAATACGTTCTATCGCGAGCACTCCGCCTCCTTCTCCGATACGCGCCAGGCACCGTGGCCCGGCTGGGTACGCACCATGGACATAGCGCTCGAGCAGCTCGACGTCGCCACGATCGAGCATCCCGTCCGCGTCTTCGATCTCGCCTGCGGCAATATGCGATTCGAGAACTTTGCCGCCGGCGGCGCACTTGCCGCCAAGGGCGTCGACGGCACAAACCCCTCGGCAGACGCCAGTTGCCCGTTTGAGTTCTATGGTGTTGACTCGTGTCAGGATTTGGCTATCGATGCGCACGGTCACGCCCTGCGCATTCCCAACCTGCACTTCCAGGAACTCGATGTGCTCGACGCCCTCATGAAGCTCAACCCCGCCAAGACACCCGACGTGCTTTTCAACGCCCCGCTCGCCGACATCTCGGTCTGCTTTGGATTTATGCACCACGTGCCGTCGTGCGAGTACCGCGTACGCGTGCTCGACGCCCTGGTGCGCCAGACGCGCCCAGGCGGCATCATCGCCATCAGCTTTTGGGAGTTTATGAACGACGGGCGCATGGCGCGCAAGGCCGTTCGTGCCGAGGCCCGCGCCGAGCTCACCCCGCCGTTTGAGGGTTACGATTCCGCGCAGTTTGAAGCCGGTGACCACCTCATTGGCTGGCAAAACGACCGCCACGCCTACCGCTATTGCCATCACTTTGACGATCAGCAGATCACCGACCTGGTGCGCGGCGTCCGTACGTTCTACAAGAGCGGCGAGGTCCCCGTGCGCGAGCTTGAGCGCTTCCATGCCGACGGTCGCAGCGGCGATCTCAACCGTTACGTGATTCTCAAGCGTCTATAGGCGTCAGCGACTCGTCGCTGAGCCGCACCGCATCTTTCGGGCAAACCATGCCCACCCTTTTTCAACCCATTGACGGAACGCGCCTGCAATGTGTTCCATACGTATGACCAAGGAGCCTCATGGGAGCCGTCCACGTTCGCACGCCTAAGAACTTTGTGCTCGAAGAGCGCCTGGGGCGCTACGCCGATGCAATCGAGACGAACCCCGAGGCCTATGCCGGAGATTGGCGCGAGGCTTGCGCGCCAGTTGGCAGCAAGCCCTTCGAACACCTTCACCTGGATCTTGGCTGTGGCAAGGGAACGTACCTTGTAGAGCGTGCGGCGCACGAGCCAAACACCCTCTTTATCGGTATGGACCAGGAGCCCATCTGCATCGCCTATGCCGCACAGAAAATCTGCGAGCAGGAGCTATCCAACGCACTCGTCCTGCCCCGAGGCGCCGCAACGTTGCCGCAGCTGTTTGCCGCAGGCGAGCTCGACGCCATAACCATCAACTTTCCCACGCCGCAGCCCAAGGCCAAGTACGCCAAAAAACGACTCGTCCATGTCGACCATCTGATGCTCTACCGCCCGCTCTTTTCAGCCGGCGCCACCGTCACACTGCGAACCGACAGTAAGCCATTGCGCGACTACGCCCTGGGGCAGTTTGCCGCGGCCGGCTACGACACGCTTTGGGTAAGCGACGACGTCCGCCGCGACCATCCCGAGCATCCCGAGACCGAGTACGAATGCCGCACGCGCGAGATGGGTGCCGTCGTCTATGGCATTTGCGCCACACCCGGCGCGCAGCCCAGCAATGAACAGCTCGCGGCGGGCCGCGCGCAGGAGCAAAGCCTTGCCTGCTACCTGCCCGAAAACCTCGATGAGCTCACCTATGTACCTCTGGGCATGGAAGAGGCCGTCGAGAACTTTAGAAACCGCACCCGCAAAGGCAAAAAGCGCCTTCCGCAGGAGTCATAGGGGCTTTTGACAGTCACGTCGCCAGCGAGCAAGCGCAAATAGGCACCGACGAACGACCCTCAAGCCTAAGTGAGTAGACTTTTTAGCAATAGCCAAGCACAACCCGCATAGGAACAAGTAAAACCGCAGGTAAATCCCTTACGCAAAAGCCATGTGCTGGCGAAATCGCAAAAAGTCTACTCACTTAGCTCGCGGCCGCACCAAACGGCTGAGCAGGACGCCCATTTCCTGCATTTTCTTTCGCGCTGGCACCCCGCGCCGCCGCTACGCCATAATAGTTGGCGGACAATCGCGAGAGAAAGCAAACACATGGCACAGACCACGACAGATAT
>CAUCNB010000027.1:0-24940 GCA_958444075.1 uncultured Collinsella sp.
GCGGGCCGTGTTCCGCTATGCGGTTGTCAATTTGCGAAAGAAATTATGCGTCACCTCCGTCGGAACGATTGTCTCAACCTGTAACAGAAAAGACCCAAAAACCTCGGCTTATTGTTACAGATTGAGACGAACGTGCACCTGTGAACTCAGTATCTCAATCTGTAACAGGTAACGGCGTAGACCGCGAGGTTGGGCGGGAAGACCTCGCGTTCTAACGTGGCCGGCATCCGTGCTGGGCCGGCCCACGCCTGCCGTTGGCGGATGCTGCGGGGCTGTTCGCCGCATTGCCGCCGCGCTGGGGGTGTGCAGACCGTAGGATAGTCTTATTGACAGCCTGTCAACTCGTCTGGGAGGCACTGTGACGGAAACGTTTGATATCGCGATTGTGGGCGCTGGCATCACCGGGTGCGCCATCGCGCGACAACTCGCGCGCTATGACCTGTCCATTTGCGTGGTCGAGGCGGCCAACGATGTCGCCCTGGGCGCGTCGAAGGCCAACGGTGGCCTGGTGCACGCTGGCTACGATCCGGCACCGGGCACCGTAAAGGCACAGGTCAATGCCCGTGGCTGCGAGCTGTATGGTACCTGGGCTCAGGAGTTGGGCTTTTTATTTTGCCGCACCGGTTCGATGGTGCTGGGGTTTAACGACGAAGACCGCGCGCACCTGGAGAAGCTGCGCCAGAATGGCCTGGCCAACGGTGTGCCCGAGCTGTCGATTATCGGCCCCGACCGCATCCACGAGTTGGAGCCGCGCGCGAGTGCTAAGGCGACGTGCGCGCTGTGTTGCCCCTCGACTGGCTTTGTCGATCCGTTTGAGGTCGCCATCGCCGCGCTGGAGAACGCCGTGGCCAACGGCGTGACGTTTATGCGCTCCGCGCCGGTGGAAGCGATTGAGGTTGCTGGCGGCGAGGCTAACGGCGGGGCTGCGCGCTTTACGCTGGCAACGCCCGCCGGCGATGTGCGCTGCCGCTATCTGATCAACGCCGCGGGCAACGGTGCCGCGGACATCTCGCATATGGCGGGCGCCGAGGAGTTCCAGATGGTCTGGCGCCAGGGCAACATCGTGGTACTGGACAAGGAGCCGCGCACGCTCATGCCGCTCTACCCCGTTCCGACGCCAGTGTCCAAGGGCGTTATCGTTACGGGCACCGTGCATGGCAACACCGTGATTACCGCGACCGCTGCCGTGCGTGAGCCGGGCGACACACAGACCTATGCGAGCGATGTGAACGCGTTACTAACGGGAGCGCGCAAGCTGGTTCCCGATCTGGACACGCGCCGCGTGGTGCGCGCATTTGCCGGTGGGCGTCCGGTCATTCAGGGAACCAACGACTTCTTTATTGGGCAGTCGGCCGTGTTGCCGGGGCTGTTTCAGGCGGCGGGCATTCAGTCGCCAGGCGTGGCGAGCGCGCCGGCCATTGCCGAGCGTATGGAGCACGTGATGCGCGAGGCGGGCGTTGCTTTGCGCGAACGGGCCGATTGGGATCCGATTCGCCGCGCACCGGACGACTTCGACCGTGCGCCGCTTGCGCGCAAGGAGGAGCTCATTGAGTCTGACCCCGCGTGGGGGCAGATAGTCTGCCGCTGCGAGACGGTGCCCGAGGCCGAGATCGTGGCCGCGATTCGGCGCCGTCCGGGTGCGGTTTCGGTCGAGGGCGTCAAACGCCGCTGCCGCGCGGGCATGGGCCGCTGCCAGAGTGGCTTCTGCCAGAGCCGCGTGGTGGCCATCCTAGCGCGCGAGCTGGGCTGCGACCCCAGCGAGGTATTACTGGAGGACGCCGGATCCTGGTTGGTTGAGGGACCGCTGAAGGGGGTGCGCTAGGATGGCGACGCTTGATATGCGCGACGAACGCGCGGAGGCCGGAGCCGTAGCGTCGGTAGTAACGCAGGCCTTCGACGTGGTCGTTATCGGCGGCGGACCTGCCGGCATGGCGGCCGCGCTTTCCGCGCATAAGGCCGGCGCGCACGTGGCCATCGTGGAGCGCGAGCAGCATCTGGGTGGCATCCTGCGACAGTGCATTCATCCGGGCTTTGGACTGTCGCACTTTAAGCAGGAACTCACCGGTCCCGAGTACGCGCAGCGCTTTATCGACCAGGTGCGCGCGACCAACATTGCGCTGTTCTTGGACAGCATGGTGATAGGGGTTGATTCGGGCGAGTCCGCGGAAGACGCCGCGGTCCACACCGTCACGCTCATGAGCCCCACCGGTATGCTGCAGCTCATCGGGCGCGCGGTCGTCCTTGCCATGGGTTGCCGCGAGCGCACGCGCAGCGAGATCAAGATCCCCGGCAGCCGACCCGCCGGCGTGTTTACGGCCGGCCTAGCGCAGCGATACATCAATATCGAGAACCTCAAACCCGGCTCGCGCGCCGTCATTTTGGGCTCGGGCGACATCGGGCTGATCATGGCGCGCCGCTGCACGCTCGAGGGGATTTCGGTCGAGGGTGTGTACGAGCTCATGCCGTACGCCAACGGCCTGCGTCGCAATGTTAAGAACTGCCTGGAAGACTTTGGCATTCCACTGCATCTGTCTACCACGGTCACGCGTGTGATCGGGCACGATCGTGTGGAGGCTGTCGAGGTAAGCCAGGTCGACGAGCATCTTGCACCCATTCCGGGAACCGAGCGCATCGTTCCATGCGACACGCTACTGCTTTCGGTGGGCCTGATTCCCGAGAACGAGCTTTCGGTTGCCGCGGGCGTCGAGCTGGACCCACGTACGCGCGGCGCCGTGGTGGACCAGAGCCTGCAGACGGGCGTGCCGGGCATATTTGCCTGCGGCAACGTGCTGCACGTGCACGACCTGGCCGACAACGTGACGACCGAGTCCGCACGTGCCGGTGCGGCTGCGGCGGCGTGGGCGTTGGGGGCTGTCGGCACCGCGGCGGGAGTGGCGGGCGCGGGCTGCCAGCTCACGGTCTCCCCCGCTGGCATCGCAGGCTACGCACTGCCGGGACGCATCACGGCCGTCGGGCTCACTAAGCTCAACTTCCGCGTACGTCGGCCGGTCGATGCTGCCCGCGTGCGCATTCTGGCAGGCAACGAGGAACTGTTTGCAGGCAAGGTTCGCCCGTTTAAACCGAGCGTCATGGAAAGCTTCCCGCTACCGGCAAAGGTGATTCAGCGCGCGCTCGACCTGGGTGTTAACGAGATTGTCCTGTCCGTCGATCCCGTTGAAGAGGCGTAGAGTCATGAGCGCGAACGCGATCGAAACGCTGCAGTTCAACTGCACCACCTGCCCATCCGAGTGCCTCCTGACCGTGGAGGTCGAGCGCAGCGCAGACGGCGCCGTGGTAGAGGTGCGCTCCGTAACCGGCAACAGCTGCCCGCGCGGTGATAAGTTTGCACATCAGGAGCTCACCTGCCCCATGCGCGTGCTTACCACGACCGTGGCCGTATCCGGCGGCGACGAGGCGCTGCTGCCCGTGCGCACGGGCGAAGCCATCCCGCTGGAGCTTCACGCCCAAGCTATGGACCTCATCCGCGGCGTGGTCGTCGAGGCCCCCATCCGCATGGGCGACATCGTTCTGAAGAACCTCCTCAACACCAACATCGACCTCATCGCCAGCATGGACATCGAGTAGCTAATTTGGGACGGGGCTCTTTTAGCTGCTTTTGCCTGCACGCTTGCCAGGCTAGCCATGCCAAGGAGTGTCCCAAGGTGCCGGCATAAAAGGAACGTCCCTATGTGCCGGGCTTGGGATACCATGGTGGCACCATAGTGAAAGGATGTTTCATGGCACATGTCGATGACCAGCGTGTGGCACGCGTGCTCGATGCGCTCGAGGCTCAGCACCCCGGCGCGCAGCTGCTCGTAAACGACCCGTGGTCGATCTATTACCTGACCGGCTTTTATGCCGATATGTTCGAGCGTTTTTGCGGCGTGCTGCTCGCGCGCGATGCCGAGCCGGTGATCTTAGTCAACGCCCTGCATCAGCTGCCCGAGTACGACAATGCCCGCGTGGCCTACCACAACGACACCGACGTCGTGACCGACGCCATCGCTCGCGAGGTCAATCCATCCAAGCCCCTCGGCATCGATACCGTAATGCGCTCCGGCTTTTTGCTGCCCCTTATGGATCGTTACGCCGCAAGCGAGTTCTTCCTGGGCGACTTTGCCGTCACCGCAGCACGCACCCACAAGGATGCCGCCGAGCAGGAGCTCATGCGCGTGTCCTCAGCCGCTAACGACGCCGTGATGTCCGACGCCATCAAGCTCGTTCACGAGGGCGTGACGGAGCGCGAAATTGCCGACCAGATGCTCGGCCTGTACCGCAAGCACGACTGCGAGGGCTTTAGCTTTCCGCCCATCGTGAGCTTTGGCGCCAACGCCGGAGACCCGCATCACGAGCCCGACGACACCGTACTCAAGCGCGGCGATGTGGTGCTGTTCGACATAGGCGGACGTCGCCGCAACTACTGCTCGGACATGACGCGCACGTTCTTTTGGGGCGAGCCGGACGAGGAGACCGCACGCATCTACGACATCGTGAGCCGCGCCAACGAGGCCGCCGAGGCGCTCATCGCACCGGGTGTGCGCATGTGCGACCTGGACCGCGCCGCACGCGACGTTATTGAGGATGCGGGCTACGGCAAGTACTTTACGCACCGCCTGGGCCACTCGATCGGTCTGCAGGACCACGAGCCTGGTGACGTTTCGCTCGTCAACGAGCAGGTCGTAGAGCCGGGCATGACGTTCTCTATCGAACCAGGCATCTACCTCCCCGGCCACACCGGCGTCCGCATCGAGGACCTGGCCCTGGTGACCGAGTCCGGCGTCGAGATTCTGAACGCCTACCCCCACGATCCAGTCCGCCTAGACTAGGCAATGCGGCAAAGGGGCTGTCCCTTTGCCGCATCACATGAATGCCGCCACAAAAACGGCCTATCTACTACGTTTAGCCCGCGTGGGTCGACCATACCCGTGTTTTCGCAAAACTGGCAAGCCCTTTACCTGCGGTTTTGATTTCGCAATTCTCGGTATGGTCGAGGGTTACCGGTCAAACGTAGTAAATAGGCCCATTTCGTGGCGAGCAAGTCAACTCGAGGCGCAGGGCAGCCAAAAAAGCCCCGTCCCAAATTGACTGCTTTTGAGTTGCGGTGATATACGGACCGTTTGAGGCTTCTGGCTTGTAAAACAGTCCGTATTTCACCGCAACTGATGAGGGGATGGGTTAACGGAGCAGCCCCGCTACTTCGCCGGCTAGGGTGATGGTACCGGCTGCTACGAAAGGCTCGCCCGCGGCATCGAAAGCCGCGAGGGCCTCGGATACGCTGGGGTACACGCCCGCGAGCTTGTCGGCGTCCACCAGGGAGGCAAGCTCCTGTGCGGGCAAGGCGCGATCGGAATCGGTCTGGGTTACGACCACGCGGGGGAACGCCGGAACCAGAACGTCAACGATACCCGCCACGTCCTTATCGGCCAGCGCGGCGCACAGCAGCGTGGAGCGATTCTCTACGCACGAATCGATCTCGTCCAGTGCGCTCACAAAGTTCTCGCAGCTCTGAGGGTTATGACAGGCGTCGATCAGCTTGAGCGGATTGGTTCCCAACACATCAAAGCGACCCGGCGTGGGGCAGCCCATAAGCGACGCATCGAGCTTGTCATGATCGAGCTCGCGACCCAGATACCCCTCGCACAGCATAATCGCGCACGCGGCATTCTGCGGCTGATACGCCGGCTTGACCATGCTAGACGTATAGATCGCACGCGGCGTGGTGCAGCTAAACTCAACCGTGTCGCCCACATGTGCCGGCACCTTGGTCGTGGCATGGTTCACCACCAGCGGCACTATGCCGCACTCGCGACAACGTGCATCCATCACGCGCTGAACGCTCGCCTCGTGCGTACCCTCGCCCAAAACAACCAGGCGTCCAGGCTTAATAACCGCAGCCTTCTCCCCCGCAATGGCCTCGAGCGTATCGCCCAAAATGCGTGTGTGATCGAGCCCAATGCCCGTAATGGCAACGGCGACGGGATCGGTCGCACTCGTGGCGTCCCAGCGTCCGCCCATGCCGACCTCGAGCACGGCAATATCCACCGCGGCCTCGGCAAACACGACAAGTGCGGCAGCCGTCAGCAGGTCAAACGGCGTAATGGAATAGGCGCGCTCCCCCGCCGCCACACGACGGGCATTCACGCGATGTCCCGCCTCAACAGCAGCAGAAACACCACGGGCAAAGGCCTCATCGCTCACGACGCGTCCATCGACCTCCATACGCTCGGGATAGCGCACCAGCTGCGGCGACGTATACAGCGCGGTCTTGAGTCCCTCGCCGCGAAGGATGGCAGCCGAAAATCGCGTGGTCGAAGTCTTGCCATTGGTACCGGCAACCTGAATGCAATCAAAGTACTCGTCCGGACGCCCCAACTCATCGAGCATATCGACAACCGTCTCAAGCAGAGGCCCAGCATCCCCAGAAATCCG
Source organism: uncultured Collinsella sp. (assembly GCA_958444075.1). Lineage (GTDB taxonomy): Bacteria > Actinomycetota > Coriobacteriia > Coriobacteriales > Coriobacteriaceae > Collinsella. The sequence goes on from CAUCNB010000027.1 coordinate 6,430, forward strand.
CCCTGTATCAGCAGCTAGCCCCACAGCCTCATCAAACGAAAGCAAATCAAACTCAAAAGGAACGGTATACAAGCCGGAACGCTTAGGCATTTTTAGAACCGCCATTCATAGAAAAATAAAACAGTATAGGTTGAGGATAGTCAGCGAAAACGCCTCTGATGAGCCAAGGTGCCGTGAAACAAGGGCGCATAGGGCTTATGCCCATGCGCCCGAAGTTGAACGGCAGATTGGCCATCAGAGGCGTTTGCAGCGTCGAGTCAGCCGCCGTTCGTTAGAACGGCGGAATAGGTGTCCGCAGTAGCGAGCAATGCCCCAAACCGCGTCCCCCAGTACCGCCTACGAGAAGTCAGCAACCTGAGCAGTCAGCGCCGCCAGGATCTCCTTGAGCTCAGCTGCACGGTCCCTCTTCTTCTGGACCACCGCGGGCGCGGCCTTGGCCACAAAGCCCTCGTTGGCGAGCGTCTTCTCGCAGCCGGCGAGCTCCTTCTGGGCCGCGGCAATCTCTTTCTCCAGGCGCGCCTTCTCGGCCGAAAGGTCAACCTTGCCCTCGAGAACCACAAAGACCTCGACGCCGCTGTCGACCACGGCAATGCTCGCAGCCGGCTTCTCAACGTCGGTACCCATAACCAGCGAAGCGGTGTTCGCCAGCGGCTCAATCGTGGAGCGCAGGCTCTCGAGCTTCTCGATATCCTCGGCGCCGGCGCGCACGACAACGTCGAGCTCGGCCTTGGGGCTTAAGCGATAACGCGAACGGGTGGCACGGGCGGCAGACACGACGGCACGGCACAGCTCAAACGCGCGCTCGGCGGGCTCGTCGACGTACTTGGCGTAGTCGGCGGGCTCGGGCCACTTGGCGATCATGAGCGCCTCGGCGCGGTCAACGTTGCCCTCGGCATCCAAGTCAAGCACGCTGGCCGGCATGTTGTCCCAGATCTCCTCGGTGACAAACGGCATAAGCGGGTGCATCAGGCGAATCGAGGTGTCGAGCACAAAGATCAGGTTGCGCTGAGCCTGCAGACGGCCCTCGCCCTTCAGACGGGCCTTGGTGACCTCGACGTACCAGTCGCAGACCTCGTTCCAGAAGAACTGCTGCACGCCGCGCGCCATGTCGCCAAAGGTGTAGTTCTCGATGCCCTCGGTGACCATCTTCACGGCATTGGCAAGGCGGCTGAACATCCAGGCGTCGGCCGGCGTCTCCACGACGGGTTCGCCGGGCGTGTAGCCTTCCATGTTCATAAGCAGGAAGCGGCTGGCGTTCCAGATCTTGGTCACAAACGACTTGGCCTGCTCGGTGCGCGGGCTGTCGATGAGCTTCTTGGTCTTCTTGTCGATGTTCGCGTCGAACTTGACATCCTGGTTGTTGGTGCACAGCGTGAGCAAGTTGAAGCGCATGGCGTCGGCGCCGTACATGCCAATGAGGTCCATGGGGTCAACGCCGTTGCCCTTAGACTTGGACATGCGGCTGCCGTCCTTGGCAAGGATCGTCGGGTAGATGACGACGTCCTTAAACGGAACCTCGTCCAGGAAGTACAGCGAGCTCATGACCATGCGGGCGACCCACAGCGCGATGATGTCGCGCGCGGTGACGAGCGCCGTCGTGGGGTGATGTCCCTCGAGCAGCTCCGGCTTTTGTGGCCAGCCCTGCGTGGCGAAGGTCCACAGCTGCGAGCTGAACCAGGTGTCCAGAACATTCTCGTCCTGATGGACGTGATGGCCGCCGCACTTGGGGCACACGTCGGTGTCCTCGGTAAGGGCGTCCTCCCAGCCGCAGTCCTCGCAGTAGAACACGGGGATGCGGTGGCCCCACCACAGCTGGCGGCTGATGCACCAGTCCTTGAGGTTCTCCATCCAGGTGGTGTAGGTCTGCGTCCAGCGCGCGGGGTGGAAGGTGACCTTGCCAGAGTTGACGGCGTCGAGCGCCGGCCCCTTGAGTTTGTCAACGGCGACGAACCACTGCTCGGACAGCCACGGCTCCAGGGCGGAGTCGCAACGGTAGCAGTGCATGACGGAGTGGTCGAGCTCCTCGACGTGGTCGAGCAGATCGTGCTCCTCGAACCACTTAATGACGGCCTCGCGGCACTCGTCACGGTTCATGCCGGTGAACTCGCCGTAGCCCTCGACGACCACCGCGTGCTCGTCGAAGATATTGATCTGCGGCAGGTCGTGGGCCTGACCCATGGCGTAATCGTTGGGGTCGTGGGCCGGGGTGACCTTGACGAAGCCGGAACCAAAGTTGGCGTCGACGTGCCAATCCTCAAAAATGGGGATCTCGCGGTCGACGATGGGGAGCTTGACGGTCTTACCCACGAAGGCAGCCTTCTCGGGGTCCTTCGGGGAGACGGCGACACCCGTATCACCGAGCATGGTCTCGGGGCGCGTGGTGGCGACGACGATGTAGTCCTGGCCGTTGACCGGCTCAGTCAGCGGGTAGCGCAGGTGCCACAGGTGGCCCTTCTCGTCCTTATACTCGGCCTCGTCGTCCGAGATGGCGGTGGTGCAGTTGGGGCACCAGTTGACGATGCGCTTGCCGCGGTAGATCAGACCGTCGTGGTACCAGTCGCAAAAGACCTTGCGCACGGCCTGCGCGTAGTCCTCGTCCATGGTAAAGCGCTCGTTATCAAAGTCGACGGAGCAGCCCATGCGCTTGATCTGCTCGACGATGATGCCGCCGTACTCGTGGGTCCAATCCCAGCAAGCGTCGACAAACTTGTCGCGACCGATCTCCAGGCGGCTGATGCCCTCGCTTTTGAGCTTCTTGTCGACCTTGGTCTGCGTGGCGATGCCGGCGTGGTCGGTGCCGAGCACCCAACGCGTGGACTTGCCGCGCATGCGGGCCATACGGATGATGGCGTCCTGGATGGAGTCGTCGGTGGCGTGACCCATGTGGAGCTTGCCGGTCACGTTGGGAGGCGGAATGGTGACGGTGCAGTCGCCCACGCCCTCGCGGCGCTTGTAGTAGCCGCCGTCGAGCCACTTCTGCAGGATCGCCGGCTCGTTGGTCGACGGATCGTAGTTCTTGGGCATTTCTTCCATATATCTCTCCCTGTCCCGCCGGCGCGTCCGCCTGCTTGGTTTTCGTAGGGTGAGTCCTGGGCTCGCACGAAGAGCACATTAAGTGCTCTTCGGCTCGTGCGGAATCTACGAAAACCTTGCGCCTGGCCTTCGGCGGCGCGGCCTGCGGTGACTTTGGGGCAGCCCGGTTTCCCGTTGGCCGGCGCCCCCACTCATAAGCCTTAAGTCGGTGGGCTGATATGTTGCGTCCCTGATGGCTACAAGGTTGAAAGGAAGGTGGACAGGCGGTGGAGGCCTTCGTCTAGGTCTTTGTCGGAGACGCAGTAGCTTAGGCGGATATGACCTTCGGTGCCGAAGCAGTCGCCCGGGACTAGGGCTACGTTGGCCTCTTTGATGGCTTTGATGCAGAAGTCTTCGCTGGTTAGGCCGAACTTTTTGATGCTCGGGAAAGTGTAGAAGGCGCCGGCTGGTTCCACTACGTCGAGATCCATGGCGTCTAAGGCTGCGAGTACGCGTTCGCGGCGGGCTCGGTAGACTTTGAGCATGGGGGTGGGGTCGACGGTGAGGGCTCGAGCTGCGGCGTCCATTTCGAAGGATACGGCGCTCGATACTAGGTATTGGTGAGCCTTTGCGATCTCGGCGATGATGGGGGCTGCGGCTGCGAGCCAACCCAAGCGCCAGCCGGTCATAGCCCAGGGCTTGGAGAAGCTCTCGATGACTACCGTCTGCTCGCGCAGCTCCGGGTGGCGCTGGGCAAAGCGCTCGTAGCCATCCACATAGACGAGGCGGTTGTACACGTCGTCGCAGACCACGTAGATGCCCGTCTGTTCCGCCACGCGCGCCACGGCATCGAGCGATGCCGCGTTGAGGATGCAGCCCGTGGGATTGTTGGGCGAGCAGATGACGATGGCCTTGGTCGCTGGGGTCACACAGGCGCGAAGCGCTTCCTCGTCAACCTGAAATTGCGCAGGTTCCGTATCCAAAAAGACCGCTTTGGCGTGATTGGCCACGACGATGCTCTCGTACAGACCAAAAGCCGGCGTGGGGATAATAACCTCGTCGCCGGGGTTGAGCATAGCCATGAATGTTGCCGACAGGGCCTCGGTCGCGCCGTCGGTCAGGATGACCTCGTCGGCGGAAAACGCCAGGCGCGCATCCCCCATGTAGGCAGACAGTGCCTCGCGCAGGGCGGGGCGACCGTTGTTGGGCGGATAGTGCGTGTCGCCGCGGTCGAGCGAGGCCGTCACCTCGGCGCTAATCACATCGGGCGTGGGAAAATCGGGCTCGCCAAGCGCAAGCGCGATGCACCCTGGGTGCTGGGCGGCGAGCGCGTTGATCCGGCGGATGCCGGAGGGCTTGAGCGTGGCAAGCGAGGTGTTCATAGGCAGACGCATGGCGTTCCTTTCGTAAGGGTTGCACTAGGATAGCGCGGCGAGGCGCCGCCAGACGGTGTAACCTAAACGGAAACGAACCGGAAAGGAGGCGGCATGGAGACGACCGCACGCGGCGATGTACCAAAAACGTTGCAAACCATTGCGTATATCAGTATTCCCGAGAGCACCGATCTTGAGTTTTTGCTTTGGGACCTGCAGGATGCCATCGCGGCCTATGCCCGGCTTTCCGGCACCGCACTCCCCCACCCGGTTGACTTGAAGACAAATGACGTCGGTGCAGTCGATGGCATAGTGCTCGCCGTTGATGATGCATTTGACGATGAGGCAATGACCGCCGTCGAGCAGATACTCGATCGCCTTGGCGGTACGGGAACGCGTGTCTATGCCATGATTCAAGCCGCACAAGAGGGCGCTGAGCAGGCGCGCGGGGCCGCCGTTCGTCTGCACAAGGCATGCGAGCGCCAGGGCCAATTGTGGTGTGGCGGCGTTGTCATCTGCGCCGGCAGCGGCATTGCGGCGCTTCGTCGCTCCCCGCGCATGGGCCTCTTGCGCCGGCCTTTTTCGGAAGCGATGGATAAGCTTGTGGGCGCTGTGCGCATGGGCTGCTCCATTGAGCATGCGCAGTTGCTTGGCGGTGGCAATGCCGGTGGCGTCGATGCCGACGGTATGGTGCGCGTCAAGCCTGCACTGCCCGCACCGATCTGGCATGCCATCATGAAACGCCTCAGCACCCGCGCCCAATCAGATATCTAAATTACAGAGCACCCCAATCAACGGCATCGCGCCAGCGCTCGACAAGGCGTTCCAGGCGCCACGCCGCATTGGCGGGACTTGTCGACGGCAGAACGATGGCCGGCAGCCCGGTTCGCTCTTGTAGATAGCGCTTGTAGAGCCGCCCTGCCGTGCCGCCGTTACAGACAACGACCTCGATAGGAGCTGCGCCGGTAATGCGCTCGGCATGCGCCGGAACGACGTTTTTGATGCTCGCGTCGCTCGAGCCCTTGATGTCGCAGCTCTCGATTACATCCCACAGGGCTACGCCGCCGTTCAGCAGCATGGATCGCTTGGCGGCAATCGAGGCGTCGAGCTTCGCGGGCTCGCCATCCGCCAAAGAATCGCCCTCGTTGGGCGGCACAGGCACACCGAGGCACGCGGCCATCACGCGCCAAAAGCGATTCTGGGGGTTGCCGTAATAAAAGGCATTGGCGCGCGAAAGCACCGAGGGAAACGACCCGAGCACCAAAACGCGCGAGTGCTGGTCGAACACGGGCTCAAACCCATGCTCAATATGTTGATAGCCCTCGTCAGACGCTGCCATAGCCTAGGCCCTCAACAGATAGCGCACCTCGTAGGGCGCAAGCTCAAGGGAGCCCGTCAGCTCGACCGTGGGCACGCCGTCGGCAAGCAAATCGACAAAGGAGCCGTTGAGCTCGCCGGCTCCAAAGGTATAGGGCTCGTTCACGGCATTGACCGCCACGAGCACCGTCACATCGTCGCAAGCGCGCTCGAACAGCAGCTGCTTGTTCTGAATCACCACGTTGCGATAGGCGCCATAGTTGAGAGCGCGTGCCGCCGCATCGTTTGCCGAGCGCAGGTTCGCGAGCTGTGTAATAAATGCCGTCAGCTCGTTGGGTGCGGGCTCGTCGAGCGCAGGTCGCAGCGCCCAGTCGCCATCGGGGCCGCCCTTTTCGCCGGCAATCCCCCACTCGCTGCCATAGTAGACACACGGAATGCCCGGCATGCCAAAGAGCATGCCGTAGGCGGGGCGCAGGCAGGACTTGTCCGTCAGGATGCTCGCCAGGCGCGGCACGTCGTGGTTGTCGACAAACGACAGCAAATGCTTGCCGCGATAAATGCACCACGGGTCACCGCCAAACTGGCGATGCAGCGAGTGGGCAATCTCGAACATGTTGACCGAATTAAAGCTGGAGTACAGGCCCTTGTAGCACTCGTAGTTGGTGCAGGAGTCGAGCATCTCGTCGTTGACGATCTGGTTGTAGTCGCCGTGGAGCGTCTCGCCGATCAGCACAAAGTCGGGCTTGAGCTCGCGGGTAAAGCTGTGCAGGCGGCGCATAAAGTCGCGATCGAGCATATAGGCGACGTCCAAGCGCAGGCCGTCGACACCAAAGTCATCGGCCCAGCAGCGCACGGACTCGAGCAGGTAATCGACCACGGCGGGGTTTTGCAGGTTGAGCTTCACAAGCTCAAAATGGCCCTCCCAGCCCTCGTACCAAAAGCCGTCGCCATAGCAGGAATCACCGTCAAAGCTAATGTGGAACCAGTCCTTGTACGGCGAGTCCCACTTGCGTTCTTGCACATCACGGAAGGCCCAGAAGCCGCGGCCGACGTGGTTAAAGACGGCATCGAGCACCACGCGGATGCCATGGGCATGCAGCGTGTCGCATACGGCGGCAAAGTCGGCATCCCCACCCAAGCGGCGATCGATATGGCACAGGCTGCGCGTATCGTAGCCATGGCTATCGGACTCGAGCGGCGGGTTGATGAGCACGGCGCCAACGCCGAGTTTCTGCAGGTAGTCGGCCCATTGGGCGATTTTCATAATCGGAGCATCGGGGTTGGGCGCGGCGTTGGCAGCTTGGGCGAGTTCATCCTCGGCAACGGGGGCGGCGTTTTCGCGCGGAGTTCCGCAAAAGCCCAGCGGATAGATCTGATAGAACGTCGTCTCGTATGCCCACATAGCAACCTCCCGGTAAGCTCAACACAACGACATCCATTGTATGCCCGGCTTGTATCCTCTCCCCCAAAATAAGTTGCGGTGAAATAGTTCCCGCTTGGGCCTTCAGAGACCTTAAACAGGAACTATTCCACCGCAACTGATGAGGGAACGTGATTAGGCAACGAGCTTGGCGCGGCGTATGGCTGGGAACAGAACGGTGATGGCGAGGATGACGCCCACGACGGTAATCGCCCCGCCCGCAAAGCCAATCCAAGCGATACCGGGACCCGAAACCACGGCGCCGCCGATTGCGGTGCCCGTGCCGATACCGAGGTTAAACAGGCCCGAGAAGATCGACATGGCGACAGCCGACGAATCCGCCGGCGTGTACTTGATGAGCTCGGCCTGAAACGCCACGTTAAAGGCCGTGGAGCAGCAGCCCCATAGCGCGCAAACAGCGAGAACGGCGACGAGCGACGGTGCAACCGGACCCATGAGCAGCAGAGCCACCGGCACGCCGGAGAGCGTAATAGCCAAGAACGGGAACCGGTGCCCATCAAACAGTCGGCCGAACAGCCAGCTGCCCACCAGGCCGGAGCAGCCAAACGCCGTCAGCGTCATGGTGATGGCACCCGCGTCGACGTGCGCGACCTGTGCCAAGAAGGGCTCGATATAGCTGTAACCTGCGTAGTAGCCGGTCGCCATAAAGACCGTGACCACATAGAGCGCAATCAGGAACGGGTTCTTGAGCAGCTCGGGCAGCTGTTTAACGGTAAAGCGCTCACCCGCCGGCATGGCCGGGAACACCGCTGCCTGGCACACCACCGCGGCGGCAGAGAAGGCCCCGACCACGGCGAATGTCATGCGCCAGCCCACGGCCAGCCCGATGGCGCGGCCGATCGGCAGGCCAAAGATCTGCGCGATGGACGAGCCCGTGGCGATCATGCTGATGGCGAGCGCCCCGTGACGAGTGTCGACCAGGCGCGAGGCCATAATCGAGGCGACCGACCAGAACACGGCATGCGCGCAGGCGACCACCAGACGCGCGCAAACCAAAATAGGATAGGTGGGCGCCACGGCGGACAGGAACTGGCCCAGCGAGAACACGGCCAAAACGCCCAGCAGCATCCGCTTGAACTCAAAGCGCGAGGCAAACACCATAAGCGGCAGCGACAGTAGCATGACGCCCCAGGCATAGACCGAGATCATGATGCCGGCTTGAGACTCGGTGAGCGAGAACGACGCGGCGATGTCGGTCAGCAGGCCGATGGGCATAAACTCCGACGTGTTGAATACGAACGCGCAACAGGCGAGCCCGATAAGCGGGAGCCACTGCTTGAGTGAGATGCCATCTTGTCTTGCCTGAGCCATGTGGAAACCTTCCCGATTGTCTTGAGCGGTGGGCGATTATATAGCAACGGCCCCGCATCCGTCAGTACAGATGCGGGGCCGAAAACAATTCGGTACACAGAGGTTGCGCCGCCAATAGATAACTAAGCCAGCCCCAGCAATATACCAGCCGAATGCACGGCAAACGCCACGATCCAGGCGACCGTCACTTGAAACGCGAACACGGCCACGGCATAGCGCGCACCCAGCTCGCTCTTGACGGCGCCGATAGACGCCACGCAAGGCGGGTACAGCAGCGTAAAGACCAGGAACACGTAAGCGGTAAACGGCGAAAACATGGTCGACAGCGCCGCGGGCGACGTTGCACCCAAAAGCACCGTGAGGGTCGAGATGACGCTCTCCTTGGCGATAAGTCCGGTGACGAGCGCCGTCGACGCACGCCAGTCGCCGAAGCCGAGCGGCGCCAGCAGCGGAGCGATAATGCTACCCAGACCGGCAAGTAGGCTCTGCGACTGATCGGCGACCACGTTAAAGCGGATATCGAACGTCTGTAGGAACCAGATGACCACGGTAGCGGCAAAGATAATGGTAAAGGCCTTGGTAATAAAGTCTTTGGCCTTATCCCATGCCAGCATCACCGTCGTCTTGACGCTCGGCAGGCGGTAGTTGGGAAGCTCCATGATAAACGGTACCGGGTCGCCCTTAAATGCCGTGCGGTTGAGCACCAAAGCCGCGATGCAACCGACCGCAATGCCAATCAGATAGAGCGAGACCATGGCGGGTACCGTCGCCTGCGGGAAAAACGCCCCGCACAGCAGACCGTAGACCGGCAACTTGGCCGAGCAGCTCATGAACGGCGTGAGCATGACGGTCATCTTGCGGTCATGCTCGGACGGCAGCGTGCGGGTCGACATGATTGCCGGCACGGTGCAGCCAAAACCGACGAGCATAGGCACGAAGCTGCGGCCCGACAGGCCAAAGCGACGCAGCACTTTATCCATGACAAAGGCCACGCGCGCCATGTAGCCGGAGTCTTCCAGAATGGAGAGGAACAAAAAGAGCACGACGATAATCGGCAGGAAGGTCAGCACGCTGCCCACGCCCGTAAGCACGCCGTCGACAGCCAGCGAGCGTACCACGTCGTTGGTGCCGAACGCCTTGAGGCCCGCATCGGCCGAGGCGATGACGGCAGCGATGCCGTCCTCCATGAGTCCCTGCAACGCCGCGCCGATCACGCCAAACGTCAGCCAAAAGACGAGGCCCATGATCACCAGGAACGCCGGAATGGCCGTGTAGCGACCCGTCAGGATGCGGTCGATCTTGACGGAGCGCACGTGCTCGCGGCTCTCATGCGGCTTGACGACGCAGCGCCCGCACACGTCGCCGATAAAGCTAAAGCGCATATCGGCCAGCGCGGACAGGCGGTCGGTGCCGGCTTCGCCCTCCATCTGGGTAATGATGTGCTCGATAGCGTCGAGCTCATTGCGATCCAAGTGAAGCGCCTCGGTCACCAGCTCGTCGCCTTCAACCAGCTTGGTCGCCGCAAAACGCACCGGAATGTGCGCCGTCACGGCATGGTCCTCGATCAGGTTGGCAATGCCGTGGATGCAGCGATGCAGTGCACCGCCGTCCGAGCCATCGGGCGCACAGAAGTCCAGGCGACCGGGGCGCTCGCGGAACCGTGCCACGTGCAAGGCATGATCCACCAGCTCGCCGATACCCTCGTTGCGGGCAGCGCTAATGGGGACAACAGGCACGCCCAACAGGCTCTCGAGCAGGTTGACGTCCACGGCGCCGCCGTTGGCCGTCACCTCGTCCATCATGTTGAGCGCGATGACCATGGGGCGGTCGAGCTCCATAAGCTGCAGCGTCAGGTACAGGTTGCGTTCGATATTAGTAGCGTCGATGATGTCGATGATGGCGTCGGGGTTTTCGTCCAGGATAAATTGGCGACTGACGATCTCTTCGCCCGTGTACGGAGACAGCGAATAGATGCCGGGCAGGTCGGTAACGCTTGCCTCGGGATGGTTACGGATGGTGCCGTCCTTGCGGTCGACCGTCACGCCGGGAAAGTTACCGACGTGCTGGTTGGAGCCCGTAAGCTGGTTGAACAGCGTGGTCTTACCGCAGTTTTGGTTGCCGGCGAGGGCAAAATGCAGCGGTGCGCCCTCGGGCACGGCCGTTTTTGCCGCACGGGGCGAATACGTCCCCTCGCCAAGTGCCGGGTGCTCCGTCATGCCGATTGCGGCGTTAGTGCGCGGACCCGTGTCTGTGTCGTGAACACCCACGAGCTCGATGCGAGCAGCATCGTCCTTGCGCAGCGTCAACTCGTAGCCACGCAGGCGAATCTCGAGCGGGTCGCCCATAGGAGCGTACTTCATCATGGTGACTTCGGTGCCCGGCGTTAGGCCCATGTCCAAAATATGCTGTCGGAGTGCCTGATCGTCCGATGCCACCGATGCGACAACGGCGTCCTTTCCAATCTCGAGTGTATCGAGCTTCACGCGCTCATCCTTTCGTTAGACGCGGTTAACCGTTTACCGGGGCTAACCAACTCGTAACGACAAATGATAGCGCTCTAAACTATTATATAAAGTCAAATACCGATGTTTACCTGCGCAAACTTTATGCGGTGCGCCCCGAAAGCTCTTTGCGCATACCGCTCAGCGAGATCGAAATGGAACCCGACCGCGCGGTAGCGGTGAGTCGATCACCCTCAACCGACCCCGTGCATGTAAAGGGCGCCTTGCCCATCAAGACGTGGGAGATAGTGCCCGAGAACTCAAAGAAATCGCCCTCAGCGCGGGCACCCGAGAGAGCGATATTGAGACCCCTGACGTTTAGTACTGCCCTGAGCGCGCCGTTCACCCCATGTGAAAACGTCACCTCGCCGCGTTTGCTCCCCACCGGCGTCTGGGCCAAAACCACATACGTACCCTCAAGCATGGCTCCTCCTCTAAGCAGACTTTTTGAAACGGGCAAGTAGTCTACTTTTACATATGGCGCTCCAGGAAGCGGAAGGCCAGGCGGATCCAAGGACGGACTGCCACTTGCTTGTCCTCGTTGTCGACCGCGGTATTGGCGTTGCCGAGCGAAAGGCCGTGGCCACCCTGGTCAAAGACGTGCATCTCGCATGCGACCCCTTCCTCGGCCATGCGCTGCGCAAACGGATAGACCTGCGCAATCGGCGCCGTCTTGTCGTCCGAAACGCCCCACACAAAGGTCGGGGGCATCTGGCGCGAAACGTGCGTGGTAGGGCAGATGTCGGCCAGGTGCTCATCGGTCGCCTCGCCGCCCGTCACCATCGACAGATAGTCGTTGAGCAAATCGCGCCCCGTCTTGCCACCCGTCTTGGGCACGCGCAGGTCGATGCGCGGGTCGCGCGTCTGCATATCGCGCACATAGTCAAGGTCGAGCAACGGATAGCCCAGCACCACGGCGTCGGGACGAATATCCTCCGGACGAGCCCCGGCAAGGCCCGCGAAAGGTCCGGTCTTCCACTGCGTTGCCAACGAGGCGCAGATCATGCCGCCCGCCGAGAAACCCACGATGCACACGCGCTTGGGATCGACATGCCACTCGTCGGCGTTGGCGCGCACGGTAGCGACCATCTTGGCGAGGTCCGCCTGCGGGTGCGGAAAGCTCACGTCGCCCGTGGCGCTCGTCACATAGTTGAGCACAAAGGCCTGGTAGCCGCGGTCCAAAAACGCAAACGCCACCGGGTCCTGCTCGTGCGGAGCGATATGCGTAAACCCGCCTCCGCCGCAGATGATCACCGCGGGGCGGCGGCCATTGGGCTTGTCGGGCAGCGGCTCGGCACCCAGATACGTAAACGTCGCCGGATAATCCTCGGTAGGCTCCTCGCCCCACAGCGCATGGTTCTCAATAATCATAGGTGCTCCCTCCGTGCGATTCGTGCGCACTCGTTTTTCGCACCTTAGCGTACCCCACTTGAGCCCGCGGCGCAGAAACACCCCCGCAATAAGTTGGCCTTCAACTGATATATCACAAAATCGCTGTTCAGAGGTATCGTTGGACAGCGTAAAATAGGAGCGCTGACCGTGCTGGGAAACACGTACGAAACGTTTCCGGCAAACCACACGCGTGCAACATGCGCGCCTGATACGTTGGAGGCATCTATGGGTCTGCTCGATTCGCTCAAGTCCACGTTCACTTCGTCGGGCGAGGCGTCCGTTCCGCCCGCAGCAAGCTTCGCCACCCGCGAAGGCGTCATCTACGCTCCTGTCAACGGCGTGCTCGTCAATCTGAGTGAGGTTCCCGACGAGACCATCGCCTCGGGCATGCTCGGCCAGGGCTACGGCATCGAGCCCATTACCGGCACCATTTACGCCCCCGCTAACGGCCGTATCGGCGCCACCACCGTCACCAACCACTCCATCGGCATGATCACCGAGGACGGTCTTCGCGTGTTCATCCATGTTGGCCTGGGCACCGTGGAAATGAACGGCAAGGGTTTTGCCCGCTTTGTCGAGATGGGTGACACGGTCAAGGCCGGCCAGCCGCTCATCAGCTTCGATCGCGAGGCCATCAAGGCCGCCGGCCACGAGGACATCGTGACCGTCATCATCTCCGAGCTCGATCGTCTTAAGAGCATCGACCATGTCGGCGAGTCCGGAACGCTTATCGGCGGCAACCCGCTCGTCAAGCTGGGCGACCCGCTGCTGGTAGCCAAGACCAAGTAGCCAGGCCCCGCGCCACACAGCCAAAAGGCAACACGAAAAGCGCCCACGAGCATTTGCCGTGGGCGCTTTTCGTTTGAAAAACCATCCCGCCAATGCCTTATCTGTATAGCCCAAATGAGCCGAGCTGCTAGAATATCGAACTATATGGATAACTATCATTCAACCGTTATGGGAGGATACGTGAACCGCACCAAAATCGCGCAGCTTTACGCCGATGCCGAGTCGCTTGGCGGCCAGACCGTCACCGTCGCCGGCTGGGTCAAGTCCATCCGCGACATGAAGAACTTTGGCTTTGTTACGCTCAACGACGGCAGCTGCTTCCGCGACCTGCAGGTCGTCATGAACCGCGAGGCACTCGACAACTACGACGAGATCGCCCATCAAAACGTCTCGGCCGCACTCATTTGCACCGGCACCGTCAAGCTGACCCCCGATGCGCCCCAGCCCTTCGAGCTTTCTGCCACCTCCATCGAGGTCGAGGGCGTCAGCGCCCCGGATTACCCGCTGCAGAAGAAGCGCGCAACCGTCGAGTTCCTGCGCACCCAGCAGCACCTGCGCCCGCGCACCAACCTGTTCCGCGCCGTGTTCCGCATCCGTTCTGTCGCGGCTGCCGCCATCCACCGCTTCTTCCAGGAGCAGGGCTTTGTCTACGTCAACACCCCCATCATCACCACGAGTGACTGCGAGGGCGCCGGCGAGATGTTCCGCGTGACCACACTCGACCCCAAAAATCCGCCCCTCACCGAGTCCGGCGAGGTCGACTGGAGCCAGGACTTCTTTGGCAAGCACGCGAGCCTTACCGTGTCCGGCCAGCTCAATGCCGAGAACTTTGCCATGGCCTTTGGCGACGTGTACACCTTTGGCCCCACCTTCCGCGCCGAAAACTCCAACACCACGCGCCACGCCGCCGAGTTTTGGATGATCGAGCCCGAGATGGCCTTTGCCGATCTGAACGACTACATGGATAACGCCGAGGCCATGCTCAAGTACGTCCTTAAGGACGTTATGGCCACCTGCCCCGACGAGCTCAATATGCTCAACAAGTTTGTGGACAAGGGTCTGCTCGAGCGCCTAGACCACGTGGCAAACTCCGACTTTGCCCGCGTTACCTACACCGAGGCCGTCGAAATCCTGGAGCAGGCCGTCGCCGCCGGTCACCAGTTTGACTATCCCGTGAGCTGGGGCATCGACCTGCAAACCGAGCACGAGCGTTTCCTGACCGAGGAGCACTTTAAGCGCCCGACCTTCGTAACCGACTACCCGGCCGAGATCAAGGCGTTCTACATGCGCATGAACGAGGACGGCAAGACCGTCGCCGCCGCCGACTGCCTGGTGCCGGGTATCGGCGAGATTATCGGCGGCTCCCAGCGCGAGGAGCGCCTGGATCTGCTCGAGGCCCGCATCAAGGACCTGGGCATGAATCCCGAGCAGTACAAGTACTACCTTGACCTGCGCCGCTACGGTTCCTGCAAGCACGCCGGCTACGGTCTGGGCTTCGAGCGCTTGGTCATGTATCTGACCGGCGTGGGCAACATCCGCGACGTCCTGCCGCACCCGCGCACCGTGGGCAACGCCGACTTCTAATCGCCACAGCGCCACCAAACACGTTCCAGCGCATCACGCCAGCGCCTCTCGGCAAGCCGAGGGGCGCTTTTTTCAACAGCATCCGTCAAGCTTTTGGCAAGTTTTTGGTCAGTTGAGCAGGGCTGTTGAAAACTCGACCCGCCGTTTGCCGACGACTACCGACCGCCCAGAGCGCCCTGCGCCCCTGGGAAAGCCCCACGTCCTAGGCTCCATACCGTCGCCACCCAAAACGGAAAGGACGTGGGCACCATGACCGAAGCCGCTGTTGAAACCTACGACACCACGACGAGGGGCGCCGCCTCGATGGCAGCCTATCGCGCCGTTCGCATCCTGCAACTATTAAGCGAAAACACCGGCGAGGACAAGGCCATGCTTTCCGATGAGTTGATCCGGTGCCTCGCCCATCCCGACGACCCCGCCCGCATGCCCATCTCGGCGGCGCGGCGCAGCATCTACACCGCCATCTCCGCGCTTCGCCATGCCGGATACGAAATTGAGTACAAGCGCGGCGTGGGGTATCGGCTCTTGACCCGTCCGCTCACCGACGAAGAGATCATCCGGCTCCACGGCATGGTCATGCGCAACCGCTCTACACCCATCGCCATTCGAAAAAGCATGGCGCAGCACCTGGTTGCCATGGCGAGTGCCGACGTTCGCGGCTACCTCGATGCGCCCGAGCCTGCTCCAAGCGCAGACGGCAAATCCACCAAGGCCACACGCACGCCCGTCAAGCGCATCGATGCCTGCGAGCTCATCGAGCAGGCCATCGACCACGGAACCACGGTGAGTTTTGATATTTCGAGTGTCACGGCACGCGGAGAGGTCGAAGTGGCGCGGATGACACTCCGGCCCTTTGCCATCAAGCAACGAGACGGCATCTCGTATGTGCTGGGAACGGTCTATGACGCGCGAGGCGCCGATGACACGTTGCGTACCGTAGAGATCGGCCGCATGAGAAACGTCACCACACGTCTCCTCGACGGCAAGAAGCTCTTCGCCGCCCTGGACGAGGACGACGCCTCCTCCGCCGCATAAGACCCTCCGCCGCCCATTCGACTACCCGTACCGCCCATCCGATTCTGTATTAAAAAACCCGCCAGGCTGTTGTAAAAATGGACATCAGCGCTACTATAGTCCCACTTGCACTTTGTCCCAGTGCAGTGTTTCCAGCCATTTTTATACTGGGGGTAATGATATGAAGGACATCACCATCAGCCGCAGGAGCCTTCTGGTCTCCGCCGGCCTGCTCGCGCTCGCCCCGCTCGCCGGATGCGGCGGCAACTCTGGTTCCGGCTCTGCTGCCGCCGGTTCCGACTACACCATCGGCGTTCTGCAGCTCACCGAGCACTCCGCACTCGACGCCGCCAACGATGGCTTTGTCAAGGCCATCAAGGAGAGCGGTCTTAAGGTCAAGATCGATCAGAAGAACGCCCAGAACGACCAGTCCACGTGTAAGTCCATCGCCGACAAGTTTGTGGGCGATGGCGTCGACCTGATCTATGCCATCGCTACGCCCGCCGCGCAGGCTGCCGCCGGCGCCACCGCTGATATCCCCATCGTTGGCTGTGCCATCACCGACTACGCCGCTTCCGGCCTGGTCCAGGACAACGACAAGCCCGGCACCAACGTCACCGGCGCCTCCGACCTCACCCCGGTCGCCGAGCAGCTCGAGATGATGCAGAAGGTCCTGCCCGACGTTAAGAAGGTCGGCCTGCTCTACTGCACCGCCGAGTCCAACTCCGACGTCCAAATCAAGGCCGCCAAGAAGGAACTCGACAAGCTTGGCCTGGAGTACACCGACTTCACCGTCTCGAGCTCCAACGAGATTCAGTCCGTCGTCGAGTCCGCCGTGGGCAAGGTCGACGCACTCTACTCCCCCACTGACAACACCATCGCCGCGGGTGCTTCGCAGGTCGGCCAGATCTGCAAGGAGAACAAGCTCCCCTTCGTGACCGGCGAGGAGGGCATGTGCACGGCCGGCGGCCTGTTCACCCTCTCCATCAACTACGAGGACCTGGGCTACGCTGCAGGCGAGATGGCCGTTAAGATCCTGAAGGGCGAGGCCAAGCCCGAGGATATGCCGATCAAGCACCTCTCGAGCAAGGACCTGGTCGTCTTCAAGAACGACGAGATGGCCGAGGCCCTAGGCATCGACCTTTCCGCTCTGGACGAGTAGCGCCATGCGCGGGAACGCGTCTAGGGCCCGCACGCGCGTCACAGCCGCGTTATTCAATATCTGAGTCCTTGGGGCGAACGCTAAAGACCGGCGTTCGCCCTGCTTGTTTCGGATGAGACAAAACATCCGTCCGCCGCTCTTTTATGCATTGGTACCGCTATTATGGAAAATCACGTGTCCACCCTATCCTAGGAGGTATGAAGCATGCTCATTGCATTGCAGGGCGCCGTTTCGCAGGGCGTCCTCTGGGGCATCATGGTGCTTGGCGTGTTTATCACGTTCCGTCTGCTCGACATCCCCGATATGACCTGCGACGGCAGCTTTGCCCTCGGCGGCTGTGTCTGCGCCGTGCTCATCGTCAACAATAACGTTGACCCCTTGCTCGCCGTGCTGGCCGGCATGTGCGCCGGCGCCATCGCGGGCGCCGTCACGGGCATCTTGACCACCGTCTTTGAGATTCCCGCAATCCTCGCCGGAATCCTCACCCAGATCAGCCTGTGGTCCATCAACCTACGCATCATGGGCAAGTCCAATACGCCCATCCTTGCCAAGGGCACCATCTTCTCATCCGTCAGCCACATGACGGGCCTGCCGCAGTCCACTGTTGCCATTATCCTGGGCATTGTGCTGGCCGTGGCCATCGTCGCCATCCTGTACTGGTTCTTTGGCACCGAGATCGGCTCGGCGCTGCGTGCCACCGGCAACAACGAATACATGATCCGCGCCCTGGGCGTCAACACCAACTCCACCAAGATGATCGCCCTCGTGCTCTCCAACGCCCTTATCGGCCTTTCGGGTGCGCTCATCTGCCAGAGCCAGAAGTACGCTGACATTGGCATGGGCACCGGCGCCATCGTTATCGGTCTTGCCGCCATTGTTATCGGCGAGGTGCTCGGTCGCCTGCTGCCCGGCGGTCTGACGCAGTTTAGCGTCCGTCTTGCCTCTGCCGTCTTTGGCTCCGTGGTCTACTTCCTCATCCGCGCCATCGTGCTGCAGCTGGGCATGGACGCCAACGACATGAAGCTGCTCTCCGCCGTGATCGTTGCCGTGGCCCTGTGCGTGCCCGTGGTTTGGGAGCGCTACAAGCTCCGCAGCTCCTACACGAAGGGAGATGAGGCAGATGCTTAAGCTCTCGCACGTCAAGAAGACCTTTAACAAGGGCACCGTCACCGAGAAGCGCGCACTCACCGGCGTCGACCTTACCCTGAATGATGGCGACTTTGTAACCGTGATTGGCGGCAACGGCGCCGGCAAGTCCACGCTGCTCAATATGATCGCCGGCGTGTATCCGCTTGATTCGGGTGTTATTGAGCTCGACGGCACCGACATCTCGCGTCTGAGCGAGTCGCAGCGCGCCAAGTACCTGGGCCGTGTGTTCCAGGACCCCATGCGCGGCACCGCAGCCGACATGCAAATTGCCGAAAACCTGGCCCTCGCCAAGCGCCGCGGCCAGCGTCGCGGTCTTTCGTGGGGCGTCACCAAGGCCGAGAAGGACGAGTACGTTGAGCTGCTCAAGCGCCTGGACCTCGGTCTGGACACGCGCCTCAACGCCAAGGTCGGCCTGCTCTCGGGCGGCCAGCGCCAGGCACTCACCCTGCTCATGGCCACGCTCACC